>CBFGRG010000124.1:0-8103 GCA_965651105.1 uncultured bacterium
GCACCGGGTAGTCGCTACGCCCACACGTCCTGGTTCTTGACAGAGTCAGTGGTGGCATGCGGCGTGCTAACTTATCACTTGATAAGGAGGGGCCGGTGGGCGTGCCTGAACCGAGAAGGGAATCCGGGCGAAGCGAAATCCTTGTGGTGGCGAGGCGGCTCTTCATGAGCCGGGGATATCGTGCTGTGTCGACCCGCGACATTGCCGACGCTGTCGGTGTCACCCAACCGGCGATCTACCATCACTTCGGCGGCAAGGAGGCGCTCTATGTCGCCGTCATGGAGGAGGAGCTGGCCGCCATCTCCGCGCGACTCGATGCCGCCGGTCGCCTCGACGGACCGGTGGTCGACCGGCTCGTGACGGCCGCCACGGTGCTGGCGGAACGCGGCGACCATGACCTCTCCCAGATGTTCCACGACCTGCGGCAGGAAATATCGGAGAGCAATCGGCAGCGCATTGGCATCGCCTTCCGGGATGCGATGCTGGCGCCGCTGCTCGTCATGATCGAGGCGCTGGAGCGGGAGGGCGCGATCAACCTGTCCGCCGCCGGCATGGAGCGACCCGAGGTCGCCATGCTGCTGCTCTCGAACGTCCGGATGCTGGTCGACGCGCGACGCGGTCCGGCCGGCGGCCGCAACCGGACGCACGAGGAGATTGGCCGGCTTGCCGTCGGGCTCCTCCTCAACGGTGTCGGCGCCCGGACCACGTTATCGACCTGAACCACCTCGATCTCGCGTCCTCGCCCGGGGACACGAGATCGGCGCTTTTCTAGCGACCGGCAGGGTGCTGGCGCTACGACGCGACCGCGCCAACCGGTCGCACTGCTGGAGCACACGCATGCTGAACCGGATCACCGACTTCTCCTCGTCGCCCAAGGGCAAATGGATCGTCATCGTCGCGTGGATCGTCCTGGCGGGCATCCTGATCCCGCTGGCACCAGCCCTCTCGGAGGTGACCACCAACGACTCGACAACATTCCTGCCCGACGAGGCCGAGTCGACCGACGTCGCGACGCTCGTTGAGGAGCGATTCCCGGCGGATACGACCCCCGCGATCATCGTCTTTCACAACGATGACGGCCTGACCGAGGAGCAGCAGGGCTTCGCCGAGACGCTGGGCGCATGGGCCCAGGGGGATGAGGCGCCGGACAACATCGATCCCAACGGCATCGTCTCGATCTTCACCGTGCCGCAGGCAGCCGAGGGCCTGGTCTCCGAGGATGGCACGACGATGACGATGGTCATCGGGATCGAGGGGGATCCGAACAGCGATGCATTCCTTGACACTGTCGAGGCGATCCGCGAGCAGACGGATGGCGCGCCAGAAGGTGTCGAGGTCGCGGTCAGCGGACCTGCTGGGCTCACGCTCGACCTGATCTCGGTCTTCTCGCAGATCGATACCTTCCTGACCCTGGTTACGGCCGGGTTGGTGCTGGTGCTCCTGATCCTCATCTATCGCTCGCCGGTGATCGCCGTGGTGCCACTGCTCGCGGTTGGTTGGGTGTTCATGATCATCAGCGCCGTCGCCGCGCTCGGCGCCGACCGTCTCGACATTATCGTGACGGGGCAGGCGCAGGGAATCATGACTGTGCTGCTGTTCGGCTCCGGCACGGACTACACGCTCTTCATTTCAGCGCGTTTTCGGGAGGAGCTGCGGCGCAACGAGGACAAGCACGAGGCGATGCGCGTCGCGATGCGCGGAGTCGGAGGTGCGATCACCTCGGCTGCCGGAACGGTGTTTGTCGCGACCATGATCCTGATCTTCGCGGCGCTGCGATCGACGTCGTCGCTGGGGCCGTTGCTGTCGCTGGCGATCGCCTTGATGTTTGTCGCGTCGATCACCCTCGTGCCGGCGCTGATCACAGTGCTCGGCCGGTGGGCCTTCTGGCCGTCACGGCCGCAGTATGAGGGCGCAGGCGCGGCCGATGAGCACAGTGCATCCGAGGGTATTTGGGGCAGGATCGCGGCGGCGGTGACCCGGCGGCCAGGCGCGTTCCTGACCACCTCGATCGTGGTATTCGGCATCATGTCGCTGGGGTTGTTCCAGTATCAGGTCACCTACGACAGCATCACTTCCCTGCCCGAGGGCACCGAGTCGCGGGAGGGCTTCGAGTTTCTGCGCGAGTCATTCCCGGCAGGCGAGTCGGCGCCGATCGAGGTCTATGTCGTCCTGGAAGATGGCGCGAGCGCCTACGACCACATCGAGGCGATCGACACCATGACGCAACGCCTCGCCGAGTACGACGGCGTCGCGTCGGTCGAGTCGGCTTCGGCGCCGCTGGGTACCCAGGGACCGATCGGGGCCGACCAGGTGGCGGCGTCGGTGGAGCAGGTGCCTCAGGAAATCCGCCAGGCTATCGATGAAGGCTCGGGCGAGCGGCCGGAAGGGGCGGAGGGCGAAGCCGATCCCGAACTGGCCGAAACGGTCGGCGTCTATGCCTCCACGCGCGATTTCGTGTCGAGGGATAACGGCGTCGCGCTGTTCAATGTGATTCTCGACGCCAGCCCTTACGCGCTCGATCAGGTCGAGGAGATCGATTCGTTCCGCCAGTTCGCGCGTGCCGCGGCCGAGGATGCGGGGCTCGATGGCGAGGTCCTGGTTGGCGGGGAGACGGCAACGAACTACGATACGAAGCAGGCCAACGATCGCGACACGCTGCTGATCATCCCCCTGGTGCTGGTGATCATCGGCATCATCCTCGGCATCCTGCTGCGCTCGGCCATCGCGCCGCTCTACCTCCTGTTCACGATCGTGATCGGGTACACGGCGACGCTCGGCATCTCGGTGATGCTGTTCAAGTACGTCTTCGACTATGACGGTGTGGGATCGCTCATCCCGCTCTACCTGTTCGTCTTTTCGGCGGCGCTGGGCATCGACTACAGCATCTACCTGATGACGCGCATCCGGGAGGAAACGGAGGATCGGCCCCTCACGGATGGCGTCCGCGTGGCGCTGAGCCGAACCGGTGGGGTGATCACCTCGGCGGGCATCATCCTGGCAGGGACCTTCAGCGCGCTCATGATCCTGCCCCTGCGCGATCTGTTCCAGCTCGGGCTCGCGGTCGCCATCGGTGTGCTGCTCGACACCTTCGTCACACGGACCATCATGGTGCCGGGTATTGTGTTGTTGCTGAAGCGGTGGAACTGGTGGCCGAGCAGTCGATTCAAGCGGATGGAGCCCGAGGCTCGCGCCGACACGGCCTGACACGATCGTTCCGCGCGCCGCCCGGCTGCGTCGGGAGTGGGTATCATTGGCGTGATGCCGGCGATCGCGTCGCGCAGTGTGCGTCTTCGGAGGATCAATTGGGGGCGACTGGTGATTCCCCAGACCGGCCGGAGCGAATCCTCGTCGTCGACGATGAGCCCACCGTCCGTGAGATGGTCGGGCTCAACCTCAGGGCGGACGGATACGATGTTGTCCTTGCCGCCCGTGGCGATGTGGCGCTCGAGTTGGCGCGGGAGCGTGAGCCCGACCTGGTCGTGCTCGATGTGATGTTGCCGGGTCGCGATGGGCTCGAGGTCTGCCGCATCCTGCGGTCGGAATCGACCGTGCCGATCCTGCTGCTCTCCGCCCGCGGTGAAGAGATGGATCGCGTGATCGGGCTCGAGGTTGGCGCCGACGACTACCTCACCAAGCCGTTCGCGATGCGAGAGCTGCTGGCCCGCGTGCGCGCGATGCTGCGACGGCGCCGGATGGCCGGTTCTCCGTCGGACAGCGCAGGGCCCATGGCGGATCCGCTGGTCGTTGGCGACGTCGTTGTCGATCCGCTGCGCCACGAGGCGACCGCGAGAGGCGAGGCGCTCACGCTGACCGCGAAGGAATTCGGCTTGCTCGCCTACCTGGCCCGCAACCCCGGAATCGTGCTCTCGCGGGAAGCGTTGTTGCGCGAGGTGTGGGGCTACGACCACCCGATGGACACGCGCACCGTCGACGTCCACATCAGCGGGCTCCGCCAGAAGGTCGAAGACGACCCGGCAAAACCACGACGCATCCTGACGGTGCGGGGCCGTGGCTATCGCCTCGTACCGTTCGACGGCAAGGATATCTCCTGACGTGTTCGAGCCCCGCCCCGGCGAGGATCTGGTCGAGCATCCCTGGTACGAGCGAATCGTGCCTGGATCGCTGCGACTGCGACTGATCGTGCCGTTCGTCGCGATCGTGGGGGCGGTGCTGCTGATCCTGACCCTGATCCTCGGCGCCCGTGCGCGCGACATCTACGTTGATCGGCTCGAGCACGAGCTTTCGGCACAGGCGCAGACGATCATCGCCGTCGTTGAGCTTTCGAGCGATGCTGGCGGACCTGTCGATCTCACCGATGTCGTCTCGAGATTGCCGGAAGCCGGCGAGCATCGCGTCACGCTGATCGCCGAAGATGGCACGGTGCTCGCCGACACCTCGACTGACGATCCTGGTGCGCTCGAGAACCACAACAGTCGCGCGGAGGTACGCGCGGCGCGAGCGGAGGGGACCGGCAACGCGGAGCGGCGCAGCGCGACCACCGGCGTCAGTTATCTGTACGAGGCGACGCTGCTGGATGACGGAACGGGCAGGGTGCTGCGCATTGCCGTGCCGCTGGACGAGGTCGATACGGTGGTCGACCGCCTGCAACGCTACCTGTTCATCACCGCGCTGGTCGCCCTTGCCATGGTGGCCGCGATATCCATTTTCATCGGGATTCGGCTGATCGAGCCGCTGGACGAGCTCAAGGCGCTTGCCAGGCGAGTGGAGCAGGGGGACCTCACGGGAGAGGCCTCGCCGTCGGCGATCACGGAGATCGATGCGGTTGGTCATGCCTTCAACCTGATGACACATGGCCTGCGGACCTCGCTGGATGATCTCGATCGCGCTCACACGCGACTGGAAGCCGTGCTGGCTGGCCTGGAGGACGGCGTTGTGCTGACCGACATCCACGGCGAGGTGCTTCGCATGAACCGGGCGGCCGAGCAGATGCTCGCGACCACCGAGATGCGCGCGCTGGGGCGCCCGTTCATTCAGGTCGCGCGGGATCACGAGCTCGATGACCAGCTCCAGCGGGCGCTCCGGGGCGAGCGTGCTCAGCCCCGAGTCGTCGAGCATGGCCTCGCCCGCCGGCAGATCCAGGTCTCCGGCACGACGGTGAGCGGGAAGTCGGAACGGCTTGGCCTGGTGGTGCTGCGTGATGTCACCGACCTGCGCCGGTTGGAAGGGGTGCGGCGGGAGTTCGTCGCCAACGTTTCCCACGAGCTCAGGACCCCGCTGACATCGATCCGGGCCCTGGTCGAGACGCTCGAATCCGGCGCGGTCGACGATCCCCAGATGGAGCATGAGTTTCTCGGCAGAATCGTGCAGGAGGTTGACCGCCTGACGACCCTGGTCGAGGACCTGATGGACCTCGCCCGTCTCGAATCCGGTCGGGGCGTTATCCATCGCGACAGTGTTGACGCTGGTGCGTTGCTGCGGACCGCGGGCGAGCGCCTTCGGGAGCAGGTCAGCCGCGCCGGGATCGAGCTCGTCTACGACCTTCCCGAGGAGCTGCCGGAGGTCCTGGTCGAGCGCCGCCGGATCGAGCAGGTGGTGCTCAACCTGGTTCACAACGCGATCAAGTTCACGCCGTCCGGCGGCACGATCACGATTTCGGCGCAGGTCGATGGCGATTGGGTCGCGGTCGCGGTGCGCGACACCGGCGTCGGCATCGCCGCCGATGAGGTCGATCGGCTCTTCGAGCGCTTCTACAAGTCGGACAAGGCGCGTCGGTCCGATGGCACCGGGCTTGGGCTGGCCATCGCCAAGCACATCGTCCAGGCGCATCGTGGCGACATCTCGGTCCGGAGCCAACCAGGCAAGGGAGCGACGTTCACGTTTACGCTCCCGGTGGCGACGAGTCGGGAAGCGAGCGTGCTGCGGGATCCGGCAGGATCTTCGGCTCCCGATTGAGGCTCTCCGGAGCTCGGAACGCGAAAATCAACCCAATCACCAGCAGCGTCGCGGCGGTCGCCTGGAGCGCGCGAACCGACGATGTCGCATCCGCCAGCGCGCCGAGCGCCAGCGGGCCGATGACGTAGCCGGAATCGGAGATGGCGCGGAAGAGCCCCATCGCGGGGGCGGTCATGCCGGGCGGGGCGATGTCGGCGGCATAGGCGGCCGGGGTCGCGCCGCTGATGCCAGAGGCTGTGCTCCAGAGCAGCGATGCGAAGAGGTAGAACTCGAAACTTGTCGACAGGCCGAAGAGGAACATCGCTGCCGCCGAGAAGAGCGCGCTTGGCACGATGATCGCCTTGCGGCCGAAGCGATCGACCAGCAGCCCCGACGGGTAGACGAACAGCAGTCCGACAATGCTGATCAGGCCGATACCGATGCCGATTTCGTCGGTGCCGAGTCCGATCTCTTCCTCGGCGAAGATGGGAATCACGTTGAACAGTGCGCCGGTACGGGCGCCGGTGGTGGCGAAGCCAACGAGGCAGATGAGGATAAATCCCGGCGCGGCCATCACGGCGGCAAGCTCGCCGCGGGCCGAGAGCGGCGTGGCAGTCATCTTCGAGCGCAGCTGGTGGGCAAGCTGGCGGGTCTCCGGGACGAGGAACCATGCCAGCAGCGATACACCGCCAGCCAGGAACGCGGAGACCCAGAATGGAGCGGAGAGACCAGCGGTTTCGGCCAGCCAGCCACCTGGGAACGCGCCGGCGCCGACCGAGACGAGAAAGACGCCCTGGTAGATCGCCATCACACGGCCGCGGTTCTGGCTGCTGGTGATGTCGGCAACGACGATCTGCCCGCCGGTCAGCACGAACGCCGCGCCCGCCCCGGCGACGAAGCGCGCGGCGAGGAAGAGCTCATAGGTTGGGGCGACAGCGCAGCTCGCGGTGCCGATGACTGTCACGATGCCGCCGACGGCGAGCGTGATGCGGCGTCCGTGGCTGTCGGCGAGACGCGCGGCGGGGACATTGACAAGAAAGCGAGCGAGCCCGAAGACGGCGATCGTCAGGCCGATGGCCGATTGCGATACGCCATACTGCTCAGCGTAGAGGGGCACGACTGGTACGATTGCCCCGAAACCGAGCTGGTTGACACTGATCAACACGGACATCCAGACAAGGATGCGCCACCGCTCGCGATCGAGACCTATACCTCGGCTGGATGCCACCTGCGTCCTCCCCATGTTGCCTGACCCAGCATCGACGCAGACCGGCGATCGCGCAAGAGCGCCGGCCGATCATGAGGAACTGTGCATGACCGATGACCAGTGGGCGCGGCCCGCCCGGCGCGCCTGGATGCCCGACGAGCTGGCCGGGCGCTATGAGATCCAGCACGAGCTTGGCGCTGGTGCGGCGGCGGTGACGGTCGCCGCGTTCGACCGGCGGCTCGGACGGCAGGTAGCGATCAAGATCCTGAAACCGGAGGAGGAGCGCGACGCCGACTTCGCGCGCCGGTTCACCCGCGAAGCGCAGGCCGCCGCCGCGATCACCCATCCCAACGTCGTCAACGTCTACGATGTGGGGCAGGAAGGCGATCTCTATTACCTCGTCATGCAGCTCGTCGACGGCACGGACCTGAAGGGGCTGATCGAGCGCGACAGTGCCCTGCCGTGGACCCGGGCCGTCGCGATCGCGCGGGACGTGCTCGCCGGACTCGGGGCGATTCACGCCGCCGGCATTGTGCACCGGGACATCAAGCCACAGAATGTGTTGATCGGCCACGACGGGTCGGTGCGCGTGACTGATTTCGGCGTCGCCCATGTCGAGCGTGACACGTCATTGACGGTCGCCGGCACGACGGTCGGCACCGCGGACTATATGGCGCCCGAGCAGGCGCAGGGCCAGGCGCCGACGCCGGCAGCGGATGTTTACGCCGTCGGTGTGATGCTCTACGAGATGGTGACCGGGCGATTGCCGTTCCACGAATCGACGGCCATGGCGACGATGCTGGCGCACATCCAGCAACCGGCCCCGGCGCCGGTGGCGCCCCGCGGGATGGAGCCGCTTCCGCGCGGCGTGGTGCTTGCGATCCAGCAGGCGATGGCGAAGGACCCTCGCGCCCGGTTTCGCGGGGCGGATGCGATGCGGCACGCGCTGGAGGCGCCGGAGACGATCGCGACGCCGGCAGCCGCGACGGGACGGACGGCGGTCG
>CBFGRG010000125.1:0-8040 GCA_965651105.1 uncultured bacterium
CCGCAACAACGCACGGGCGGCGAATTCGCTCCAGGCCGGATGCTGCTCGATACGCGCGCGCCCGGCCAGCACGATGGCGCGATCGAGATCGGCGAGCGACATGCCCGGATGCACCATCGCCAGCACATCTTGCTCAATCGTGCGGGTGTCGAGCATGGCGATCCGGTCGCCAGCCGCGTCGTCGATCCACGAGCGCACGACCGCGCGATGCACAGCGAGATCGCTGCCATCCGTGTCGCGCAGGTGCAACAACACCTCGTCCCGGGCGCGGGCTCGCGCCTCGCGGTAAAGGATATAGCGACGAGCCACGGCGAAGGCGCCGGCGACCATGAGCTGCCGCTCCACCTCGTCCTGGATGCGCTCGACCCCAACGGGCGCGTCATCACCGGCATCGACCCGCAAGGCGGCGATGACCGCATCGGTGATCGCATCGATGCGCGCAATCGCGGAGTCCGGCACAGGATCGGGGTACGGCGTGCCGATCTCGGCGCGGAACGCCATCTCGATCGCGTGACTGATGCGCGAACGGTCAAACTCGACGCTCCGCCCGTCTCGCTTCGTCACCCGAGCGGGTGCGACGTCCCGATCGTCGGTAGTTGTCGCGGATATCGCCTGCTTTTCCATGGAACACGTCCCTCGCTGGTCCACGCGTGCAGCATGATGGCTGCGCATCGATCGATGCAGCGAACGCGGCAAGATGACATGTTCGGGGGAGAAAACGGGGTGGCCCCGGGGCGGGATAATGCGGCCCGAGTCGATCGTCCACCCGCGCGGCCCGCCCTCGAAGGCCATCGTCGGTTCACTGCCCGTGCCTGGCACGGCCTGCTGGCGAGTATTCGGGCTCGAGGGCGATTGGCGGCCGTCGCCGCCGGAACCTACTGATCGTCGCTTCCCGGGATCTCGCGACCCCAGTGCATCGTGACGATGGTCGTTCCCTCACACCGCTGCGGGGCAGCTCCGGATTCGCACCGGATTCCAACTTGCGTCGATACCACCAGATGTTGTGGCACCGAACCAACAGGTGTACAAGAATAGGATCACCCACACCGTTGAGTCAAGGGTGTACGAACACTTTATCATCGTTGGCCACGCAGTGGGGCCAGCGCGAGGCGTCGGAATTTGACGCTGCGCCGCGATTCGCCGATGCTGGCGAGGCTGGACCAGACTCGTGAACGCACACTGCCCGGACGGACGCCAGGACGATGGGAGACACCATGACTGAGTGGAGCAGCGAATCGTTCGAAGCGGCGGTGCGACAGGCAGAGAAGAGCCTGTCGGAAGCCGGAGTACCGGTAGGCTCGGCGCTCGACATCGGCGGCAGGATGGTCGCCAGCGGGCACAACCGGCGCGTGCAGGACGGTGACCCGATCGCCCACGGCGAGATGTCGTGCCTGCGGTCGGCCGGACGCCAGCGGAGCTACCGCGATGCGGTGCTCTACACCACGCTCGCACCGTGCGCGATGTGCTCCGGGACGATCATCCAATTCGGCATCCCGACCGTTGTAGTAGGCGAGGCGGAGACCTTTCCCGGTGAGCTCGACTGGCTGCGCTCGCGCGGCGTCGAGGTGATCGTGCTTGACGACGACCGCTGCAAGGCGCTGATGACCGAGTTCCAGACGCGATATCCCGCAGTCTGGGCGGAGGACATCGGCGAAGAGTGAGCCAAGGCCGACAGCGGGTCGGCACAACGCACGTGGCGGGGTCTCTCCGGCTGGAGCGAGGAAAACACGCCGATACGAATGGCGCCCGCTCCGGGAAATGTTCCGTTCGCACCAATCCGGACGCGCGATACGCCCTCAGGGCGACAAAGCGCCCCGGCGCTCGGGTATTATTGTCTTTATGACGAAACGACGACGCCCTTCCCAAACACCCCCCTCGACCTGTACCGCGATCGTCCCGACTCGATCGGCCGAGGAGGAAGCCTGGCACGATCTCCAGGTCACAATCCGCAAGCGACGCTTGCGGATTCGCAAACTCCAGCAGGAAATCCGGCCGCTGGAGGAAGCGCTTGCGCGGTTCGAACGCAACTACCGCGTCAAGCTCGGCGGCCTGCAGGAGGAGCTGCGACGCCTGCGCGCGGAGGTCCACACCCTCGAAAGCCGCGCCGAACGCATCCACGCCCGCATCGCCTCCGATCCTCAGGACGAGCTCGGCGATCTCTTCACGCCGGAAGAGCTGGAGGAGATCGGCAAGTTTTTCGACTTCGATATCCCGGACTCGTGGTTCGCTCGCCAGGAAGGCGAGGCCGACCCGGACAGCGACGAGTTCGACGACGAGAAGTTCGATGCGTCTGGCGATGGCTGGCACCGGATCGAGCAGCCCGACCGGGAAAAGCGCGGCGGCGGCGAATATGAGGAGATGAAGACGCTCTACCGCTCACTGGCGCGGCGCTTCCATCCCGATCTCTGCACCGACGCAGCCGACGCCGCCTATCGGCACGAGTGCATGCTGCGGGCGAACCATGCCTGGCAGCATGGCGACCTCGAAACGCTGCAGGAGCTGGCCGACGAGACCGAGCGCCTCGCTCCGGACTGGGCGAGCTGGACCTGGATCCGGCGGCTGCAATCGTCCCGCCGGGAAAACGACCGCATCACCCGGCAGATCAGCAAGCTGCGACGGCGGTTGAAAGAGCTTCGCACCAATGAGACGTTCCCGCTCTGGTCGAGCGGTGGCCTTGGCGAATCGCTGATCTCGGCGCGACGAAAGTCGCTGGAGCGAGATATCGCCATGGCGAAAAACGACCTGGCTGCTGCGCAGGAGGCCTTCCGTGCCGCCATGGAGCATTGGGCGCACCAGAAGGCGACCGCCTGACCGCCGCAATAGAGCTGAGCCTGTCGAAGGCACGTCCCCTGCGGACAATGGGAGTAGACGACGCTCCGCCGGTCAGCGCGTGACGATTGGCGGCGATGCCTTCTTCACCGTGGGCATGAGACCGCGGCGCCGGCCGTGGCAGGTCAGGTAGGCGAAGTGGTCGCCATTCGACCGGATCGACCGCTCCGTCCCCTTCGGCACGACCACCGCGTCGCCAGCAGTGAGCACGATCGGCGCGCCATCGGCCACCAGCACCCCTTCGCCGGCGAGCGCGACGATGAGCACATCGACCTCCCGGTTGACATGCGCCTCGATGCCATGCTCGCCAGCAAATCGCAGCATGTTGACGTTGAGATCGGCGCTCGCGAGCGATCCCAGCAGGTTGGGCGCGCTGTCCGAAGCGGGCGCCGCTTCCAGCCTCAGCACCCGCAACCGGTCGTCGGTCATGCCAATCGTCTCCTCGCGATTCCCGGTCACCCCTTGATCAAGGGGATGATCTCCTCGTTGTAGCGATGCATCAGGTCGGTGTCGTAGGCGATCCCGGGGATGTAGTTGATGATGTAGTTCGCCCCGGCATCGACGCCCGCCTGGATTTGCTCGGCGAGCTGCTCCGGCGTGCCGACCCGCCATTTCTCCGTGAACGCCTCGTAGCTCAGGCCGCCGCGCGCCTCGCGATCCTTCGCCGTCGCCTGCACGGGGTCCGTGCCCGGCGCGATCGGGTAGACCTCGAAGGTCGTCGACTTCGTGATCTCGTCGTAGTCACGGCCGACCGTTTCGCAGTGCTGTCGCAACACATCCAGCTTGTGGCGGATCGTCTCCGGGTTGCCACCGCCGACGTTGCAGGCGTCGCCGTACTGCGCGACCAGCTTGAGCGTGACTTTCTCGCCACCACCACCGATCCACAGGGGAATCTTGCCCTTGCCGGAGTTCTTCGGCTCGTTGATCGGCTCATCGATGGTGTATCGCCTGCCGGTGAAGCTCGGCTTGTCCTCAGTCCACATCTTGTGGATGATCTGGACCGCCTCGCGGAACATGCCCATGCGCTCGGGCGTTTCCGGGAACCCGTACCCATAGGCGCGCCACTCGTGCTCGTACCACCCCGCACCGAAACCGGCGTAGAGGCGACCATGACTGGCGACGTCGACGGTGCTGGCGATCTTGGCGAACAGCGATGGGTTGCGATAGCCGTTGCAGCTCACCATCTGGCCGACATTGACCCGCTTCGTGTCGCGCGCGAGCGTGGCGGTGATCGTCCAGCACTCGAACGTCGTATTCATGGTCGGCTCGGGCACGGTATGGAAGTGATCGTAAACCCAGATCGAGTCGAAATTGGACTTCTCGTCGACTTCCTTCGCGACGCTGGTCATGGTTTCGAACTGCTCGATCGGATCGTCGATCGCGTTCAGATCCATCTTCCAGCCCTGCGGGACAAATACGCCGAATCGGACACTCATCGTGATGCAACTCCTGTTTTGCGCCGGCGCAGCAGCAGCCTGCCCGGCAACGCGATGTGTTTCACGAGCCGATTCGGCCAGGGAATCGACCCGCCCCTCGCATAGAGCATCGCAGGGAACACGCAGATCGTAAACCGACGCATCGGGAGGTTGCCCGTATCACCGCGATCCAGGCTGCACTCGCCGGCGCGCCCAGGACGTGCGATAGATGGCCAGCGAAGCGATGAGGATCATGCTCAGGATGAGCGCGCCGCCATCGGTAACGATCGATGGCAGCAGACCGGCAAGACCGTACCGGTCTTGCGCAGCGTCCCAGAACTCGGTCGGAATCGCGACGACACCCGCCGCCTGGGTGACATTCACGATCAGGGCTACCCAAAAGACCCATGGATATCCCCGCCAGGCGAGCATTCCCAGCGCGTTGCCGACGATATAGACACAGCCCACGATGCGAAATCCAAGCAGGAATCCGGGCGCGTTGTCCGATGCCTCGGCGGGAGTCTGGCCCGCAAGCCGCATGGTGTCCTCCATCAGCGCAAGGTCCACGATGGCGAAGTTCTGTACGGTCGTGCCGATCGTGAAGATCACGGAACACACCGTGACGAGCACCTGGAGCGGCCTCGTCCAGCGGGTTGGGTCAAGCACCTGGTTTGCGGTCATCGATACGTTCCCTCCGATGCGTACCTGCCGCCAGCAGCGTCCCGGACGGATGCCGGCGTTATGCGGCGGCGCCGCAAGCCAACTGCCATCCATGCGCCAACGTGTGACCGAGCGCGAACGGCGGCGCATATGCGAGAGAATGGAGGTGGTACAGGATTTGCACGGGTGAAATCGGCCGGTCGTAACCAATGGAGTGCGCAAGATGGGACAACCCGCGATCACCGAGGACCAGTGGGAGATGGCGGTGACGATGCTCGCCAACGCGATCCGAAAGGATGCCCACCTGCGTGCCCGAGCCGCCGCCCACGTCGAACAGGGTGACCCGCTGCAGGACAGCATGGCCAGGTTGCGGTCGAAACCATCGGAGCGGTACATCGCCGGCATGCGCGACATGCTGCGCATTCTCTTCCTCGACGGCGATGTGCTCGCGGACGCGGCGCTGGAGGAAGCCTATCGGCGCGCGATCGGGCTGGCGCCGACCTCACCGCAGGCAATGGACGACACCCGACTTCAGTGATCGAGATCGATGCGGATCGCGAGCGGATCGGTCGCGGCAGCCCGAAACATGAGGCCATCGAGCCACCCCATCAGGCCGTGCCGGCGCTCGATTTCCCGGCGCCGTCCCAGGTCGACTTCCGGCAGCACGGATGCCCCGCCCGGTCGCCACGCGCCATCCGCCCATACCCGCACGCGAGGATCCGCCAGCAGGTTCTTCACATAGTCGGCCTCGCGGCCATGCTCGGCAAAGACCCAGAAGACATCGCCATCGAGTCCATTCAGCACCGGGGTTTGGCGCGGGCGCCCGCTCCCCCGTCCGGTCGTCTCGACCAGGGCGACGCTGTTCGGCGCAAACCCCATCGGAACCGCCCGCCGCATGACGGGGTTCACCACGTGTTTCGCCAGGAACCGGAAGAATCGGGCGCGACGATCCATAGGCAAATCAACGATATCCCGTCACGAGGTGCAGCACTTCGTAGATCAGCCAGCCCATGAGGATGCAAACCGGCACGGTGACGATCCAGGCGGAGACAATGCGTGCGCCCACACCCCAGCGCACCGCCGAGGCACGCTTGGTAGCCCCGACGCCCATGATCGCCGTCGAGATGACATGGGTGGTCGACACCGGAATACCCAGCCGGCTGGCGATCTCGATCACCGTCGCCGCGGCGGTCTCCGCAGCGAAGCCGTCGATCGGCCGCAAATCGACCACTTTCATGCCCATCGTCCGAATGATCCGCCAGCCGCCGACAGCCGTGCCAAGCCCCATCGCGCTCGCCGCGGAGAGCACCACCCACAGCGGCACGTGGAACTCGTCGCCACTCCAGCCATGGTAGCTGGCGAGCGCGAGGGCGATGATGCCCATCGTCTTCTGCGCGTCGTTACTGCCGTGACTGAAGGCCATGTAGGCGGCCGAGAGGATCTGCAACCGGCCAAAGAGGCGATTGACTCGCTGGGGCCGGCTCCGGGCGAAGAGCCACAGCAACACGAAAAGGACGAGGAAGGCGCCAAGGAAGCCGAACACCGGCGAAAAGACCATGCCCTCGAATACCGTCGAGACGCCCTCGATCTGGATCGCATCGGTCCCCGCCGAGGCGACGCCGGCTCCCACGATCGAGAAGATCAGCGCGTGGCTCGAGCTGGACGGGATGCCGTACCACCAGGTAATCAGGTTCCACGCGATCGCCGAGAGCACCGCCGAAATGACGAGGAGCTGGGTCGCCACCTCGAGATCGACAATCCCCTTGCCGACCGTGGTCGCGACAGCGGTACCAGTCAACGCGCCGACAACGTTGAGTACCGCCGCCATCGAGACCGCCCGGCCCGGCGAAAGCACCCGGGTCGCCACCGACGTCGCGATGGCATTGGCGGTGTCGTGGAAGCCGTTGATGAAGTCGAATATCAACCCGAGCGTGACGATCAGGATCAGGACGAGAAGTGCACCGTCAAGCATATTTCGCCACGATGCCTTCAAGCCGGTCGCCGATGTCCTCCGCCCGGTCGGTCGCGTCTTCGAGCATGCCGTAAAGCTCGCCCCACCGCAGCGAGCGGATCAATTCGGGCACCTCGGTGACACCGTCATAGAGTGTCGCCAGCGCCTTGTTCAGGGCGTCGTCGGCCTCGTTCTCGAGCCGGTGCAGCTCAACGGCCTGCCGCTTCAACCCCTGTGCTTCCTTGCGAAGCTCGGGGAGCTGCATCATCGCGGCCTGAATCAGGGTCGCCTGCTCGATCAGGATCCGGGTGAGCAGCCGCGCCGGCTCGGGCCGATCATCAAGCTTGTAGAGCCAGAGGCGAGCGCCGACCTCCTCCATCATGTCGACGAACTCGTCCAGCTCGCCAGCGAGACCGGCGATATCCTCGCGATCCATCGGCGTGACGAAGGTACTGTTGAGCGCGCTGAACACGCGGTGCGTCACCTCGTCGCCGCGATGCTCGAGATCGTGCAACCGGCGAACCTTGCGCTCGATATCCTCGCCGTTGGTGAAGACCTCGCCCAGCAGCTCGGCGACCTCCAGCGCGTTCGACGCCGCATCCTGGAAGTGCTCGTAGAATTTCTCGTTCTGTGGCAAAAACCGCGTCAGGACCACATCGTTCCTCCCCCCGCTTAGTGCGGGCCCATGCGGTCCTAGTTTTAACGCGTTGTTAACGCGGTGTCACGAGACGGGTAATGATGGCACTGCACACCGAGCTATCTGCATTCCATGCTGTAGCACCAATGGTATGGGACGAGCGGAAATGCTCGCCCCATGGTGCCCAGGACGGTATTTGAGGATCCCACCTGTCCGTAGCGGCGATACTTCGCTGCGCTGCTTTGAACCTCAGGCGCAAGCCGCCACCGGGGCGGCGCGACGGGAGCTGGGGTTCGTGCGCGGTGGTGCCGCCGCGCGGCATGACACCTCGGTACAGGCTTTGGCGGCGCGCCCAGCGTCGCGGGCACCATTCGAGAAAGCCGCGAATAGCCTGCCCTGAGCGGAGGGGCGAAGCCCCGGGGTCGAATGTGTCGCCTTCGACTCGGTTTGGCGTAGCCAAGCGACATTGCCCGCTGCGAACCTTGACGTCACCGAACGGCGGATGCGCGGGCAAAGCTTGCACTGAGCGCAGGGGCGCAGCCCCGGAG
>CBFGRG010000126.1:0-8026 GCA_965651105.1 uncultured bacterium
CGCGTCCTGTTCCTCGCTCGCTGCACTGCTGGATTTCCGGTTCTCCACACCCACCTCACGGCCATCCTGTACGATCGTACAGCCACTATACGAACGTACAGGATAGGTGTCAAGCCTGCTTCAAGGGGAGCTGACCACAGGCGCTGGGCCACGACGAACCGCCGACCATCTGATATCTTGCCCGTATCACCTTCCGCTTGATATCCCCAGCCCCAGAGGTGCAAAGCCAATGACCAGCAAGGTGCAACCGGACCCGCAGATCACCATTGTGGCCGTCGTCGGCGCCGGCTTTCTCGGCAAGCAGATCGCGGCGATGACCGCCGCCTCCGGCCGTGAGGTCCGCCTCTACGATGCCGTCCCGGCCGCCGCCGACACCGCCCGCGACTGGCTCCGTGACTACCTCGCCGCGCCAATCGCCGAGGGCAGGCTCGACTGGGACCTCGATTCCGTGCTCGCGCGGATCCACCCGGCCCACGACCTCGCCGCCGCGCTCGACGGTGCCGACCTGATGATCGAGGCGGTGCGCGAAGACCTCGCCACCAAGCGCGAAGTCTTCCGAGCTGCCTCGGCGGCGAATCCCGACATCTACCTCGCCACCAATAGCTCGTCACTCCCCTCCGCCGCCCTGCGCGACGTGGTGACCCAGACCGACAAGCTGGTCAACCTGCACTTCTTTTCAGAGTTCTGGCATCGATCGATGGTCGAGCTGATGAGCTGCGGCGAAACCTCCGAGGAGACGATGCGGGTCATGCACCGGTTCGGCTCGTCGCTCGGGATCTATTGCGCCGTCGTCCGCGGCCAAAGCAAGGGGTTCATCATCAACCGCGTCTGGCGGGCGGTGAAGCGCGAGGCCCTGCGGGTCGTCGATGAGGGCCACGCCGACCCGGAGGATGTCGATCGGCTCTGGGCGCTGTTCTGGGGGATCGACTACGGGCCGTTCGGGATGATGGACGAAGTCGGGCTCGACGTGATCGCCGACATCGAGGACAGCTACATCAGCGTTGCGACCGACCCGGCCGACCAACGCTCGAAGGTGCTGCACGAACGCGTCGCATCCGGGAAGCTGGGCAACAAGACCGGCGAGGGATTCTACACCTACCCCGACCCCGCCTACGAAGCTCCCGGCTGGCCACGCACGAATTCGGATGAGGGCACGTAGCGTCGTCAAGCTCGCGCTTTCCGGGGCTGGCGCATCTTCGCGTGACGGGTAGAATGACCTGCATCGAGCCAAGCCGGGATGTGCGCGGCAGCTGCCGCGGCGGTCGTCAGCGACCGCCAACGCGTCGCGACCCGCCGCACATCCGTGCACCGATCGTGGGACTCGGCGACGGGAGCGTCTCCCCGCCGATGGCGGCTCGTATCATGAAAGGAGCACGCGATGTCCCAACGATTCCGGTTCGTGCGTCACCAGTCCCGCCGACGGTTCCTCCAGGCAGGCAGCGCTATCGGGCTCTCCGCGGCTGCCGCCGCGCAGGTCGGCATCACCCTCGCCCAGGAAAGCTCGCCCGAGGCCGGTGAGGAGCAGCTCTGGTACGAGGACACTCAGGGACCGGCGCAGCCGGGCGGGACCGTGCGCTTCCTGCTCTATGAGGACCCCAACACGCTCAATCCGATCCTCGGCTGGACCACGATCGCAATCCAGGTCATCAACGCCATCAGCGAAGGCCTTGCCGAGAACGCGCCGGATGGCTCATTCGTGCCCATTCTCGCCGCCGAGCTGCCGACTCTCGAGAATGGCGGGGTCTCCGAGGACCTGCTCACGGTCACCTGGAAGCTGAAGGAAGGTGTCACCTGGTCGGATGGCGAGCCGTTCACCAGTGACGATGTCCTCTTCACGTGGGAAGCAGCTCGCGATGCGGCCTCGGGCTCGATCTTCTCCAGCGACTACGATCTCATCAGCGGCATCGAGACACCCGACGATCTCACCGTCGTGGTGACCTACTCCGCATTCAACGCCGGCTACCTCGATCAGTTTCCATGGATCATCCCCCGGCATGCGACCGGCGACGTTGCCGACATGCGCGAGTGGGAATTCAACCGAGCCCCGATCGGCACCGGCCCGTTCAAGCTCGACGAGTGGTCCTCCGGCGAGTACCTCGCGCTCTCGGCGAACGAGAACTTCCGCGAGGAAGGCAAGCCGCACCTCGATGGCCTCACCTTCCTCGTCGTTCCCGACGAAGCGGTCCGCACCGCGATGATGATCGAAGAGAGCGCCGAGATCATGCTGTGGTCGGGCCAGGAAGCCGACGAGCAGATCGAGGCGTCCGGGGTGGGCACGGTGCGCACGGCGCCGGGCGTCTGGGTCGTGGAGATGCGCTTCAACCTTTCGATGCCGTTCGACGATGACCCGGGACCAGAGCCGCCGCACCCGATCCTTGGCGACATTCGCGTGCGCGAGGCCATCACGATGGCGGTCAACCGCGATCGCATCAATCACGAGCTGATCACCGGCACGGTCTTCGAGCTCGACTCGCCCCTTCAGGTCGGGTGGATGGGCTGCGAAGTCGATCCGTTCACGTTCGACCCGGAGGGTGCGATGGCGCTGCTCGACGAGGCAGGCTGGCGCGACGAGGACGGCGATGGCATCCGCGAGGCGCATGGGGTCGAGGGCGTCGAAGACGGCACCCCTCTCTCGATGACGATGAACGGGTACACCGGCTTCGACACGCTCGACCTGATCGAGCTGGCGGTGCAGGAGGATCTCGCCAACATCGGCATGGAGGTCGCCATCGAAAACCAGGAGTTCGCGGTCATCTTCGGCACGTGGGAAGACGGAGCGCCGATGATGCTGGGCGACTACGACATCCTCATCTACGACTCCGGGCTCTTCGCCGAGCCGGGCAACGACATCGCCAACCGCTACCACCCGGATCGCATCCCCAGCGCCGACGTGCCAGGCGGCGACAACATCTACCGCTGGGTGCGGGATGACGTTGGCGAGTGGATCGAGGCCGCCAACGCCACCCCCGATGTCGAGCAACGGCGCGAGAACTTCTGCCTGGTGGCGGACGCGATTCGCGAGGACATCATTACCTTCCCGATCCTGCAGTTCGCGGAAGGCAGCGCCTACTCCAATCGGCTTCACGGGTTCGCCATCAGCACCTGGGAATACGCGACCTGGGACTCGGAGAACTGGTGGCTCGAGCAGTAGGGCCGCTCGTCACCTGATTTGGAGCTCGGAACGATCCCAGACAGGACCCCCGTAGTGCCGTCCCTGTGCCGGCGGCGCATCACAAGCCGCAACAGTGGTGGCGCTACGGATCGGTACGCCCGGCGTTCGCCCGACGCTCCATCGCATCGCCCGCCGCGCCCGGGAGGGAGACGCTATCGATGGGTGGCTACATACTTCGGCGGATCCTCTGGGCCATTCCGCTGCTCGTATTCGTGAGTGTCGTCGTCTACGGCCTTCTGGAGCTCTCCCCAGGCGGGCCGACGGCGATGTACCTGCGCCGCGGAGGCGGCATCAGTCCCGAAGACATCGCCCGGATGGAAGCGGCGCTCGGGCTGGGCGACCCGTTCTATATCAAGTACCTCAGATGGCTCGGCCGCGTGCTGCAGGGCGATTTCGGCATGGCCGTCACATCGTCGCGCCCGGTCAGCGCCGAGATCATGGATCGGCTGCCGAACACGCTCTACCTGATGGCGGTCGCCTGGGCGGTCAGCCTGCTCATCGCCGTGCCGATCGGCATCCTCTCGGCGGTGAAGCAGTATTCGAAGTTCGACCATCTCGTCACCGCGCTGACCTTCGTCGGACAGAGCATCCCGTCCTACTTCCTCGGATTGATCCTGCTGCTGGTCTTTTACATGCGCCTCGACAACCCGTTCACAGGAGACCCGCTGCTTCCCTCCGGCGGCGTCAAGACGATCGGCGAGAACCTCAGCGGCTGGGACATGATCTGGGACCGCATCAGGCACCTGATCCTGCCCGTGGTGATGCTCTCCGCCACCTGGGTCGCCTGGTACTCGCGCTTCCTGCGCGCCTCGATGCTGGAGACGATCCATCTCGACTACGTTCGCACCGCCCGGGCGAAGGGCGTCCGCGAACGTGTAGTGATCCTGCGACACGCCTTCCGCAATGCCGCGATCCCGCTGGTAACGATCATGGCGCTCGACCTGCCACTGCTCTTCGCCGGCGCGCTCTACGCCGAGGTGATCTTCTCGTGGCCCGGCATGGGTCGACTCTTCTTCCAGGCGGCCGAGCGACGGGATTACGGCGTCCTGATGGCAATCGTGATGATCACCTCATTCCTCATCATCGTCGGCAACCTGCTGGCCGATATCGCCTACCGCCTGCTTGACCCGCGTATCAAGCTGCGCTAGCCCACGGAGTGCCCGATGATCGACAGCGCCCAGCAATCCACGCACGAGCGCAACCGAGGAAATGTCACGGCGCCGGACCGGCTCGACCCCGGCATGCCCACCGAACACACCTCGATGGCCCGGCTCTACCTGCGCCGGTTCCTGCGGCACCGCTTCGCGACTGCCGGGCTGGTGGTGCTCATTCTTGTCGTCCTCTCGGCGCTGCTGGCGCCAGCGATCACGCAGGATCCAAACGCGCTCTCCGCCAGCGACCGCAAGGCCGCCCCATCGGCCGAGCACTGGCTCGGCACGGACGAGGCCGGCCGCGACATCCTTGCCCGCACGGTCCACGGGGGACGCATCTCCCTCGCGGTCGGTATCACCGCCACCGGCATTGCACTGCTGCTCGGCACGCTGATCGGCGCGGTCGCCGGCTACTTCGGTGGAGCCATCGACGCCGCACTGATGCGCCTGACCGACGCCTTTCTCTGCTTTCCACAGCTTTTCGTGCTGATCGTCTTCGGCACACTCATGCGCACCACTGACCTGCGCGTGCTCCAGGGAAACATGACCCCGATCGCGGTCATCATTGGCGTCCTGTCGTGGATGGGGCTGGCGCGAATCGTCCGCGCGACCTTCCTCTCCCTGCGAGAACAGGACTACGTCGATGCGGCGCGATCGGTCGGCGCAGGCAACGCGCGGATCATGGTCCGGCACATCCTGCCGGGCGCGGTCGGGCCGATCGTCGTCCAGGCGACACTGCTGATCGCCGCGACGATCATCACCGAATCGGGTCTCAGCTATCTCGGCTTCGGCGTGCAGCCGCCCACATCGAGCTGGGGCAACCTGCTCGATGGCGCAAAACCGTTCCTGCAAACCCTGCCGATCTACGCAATCGCGCCCGGCATGATGATCTTCCTGACCGTGATGAGCATCAACTTCGTTGGCGACGGACTGCGCGACGCCCTCGACCCGCACAGCCAGCGATGACTGAGGCCACATCGTCCGGCATTCTTTCGACAACCGTATTGATGGTGATCATTTCGACTGCAGCGCCCGCGTTCTGAGGAGACACATACGAACATGAAGGACTATCGCAAATACAGCTTCTGGCTGGAGACCTGCGACGACGACCTGACCCCGCGCGCCCCGCTCGCCGGCTCGACTGACGTGGATGTCGCCATTCTCGGCGCCGGCTTCACCGGTCTCTGGACCGCCTACTACCTGCTGCAGCGCGACCCGTCGCTCAAGATCGCCGTCGTTGAAAAGGAGATCGCCGGGTTCGGCGCCTCTGGCCGCAACGGCGGCTGGTGTTTCGCCGGTTTCCCGATCGGCCCGGTGGAGCTGCTGCAGCAACACGGGTACGATGCGGCCAGGCTGGTCTCGCTGGAGATGTACAAATCGGTCGACGAGGTCGGCCGCGTCTGCGAGGCGGAAGGTATCGACGCCCACTACGCCAAGGGCGGCGAGATGGAGGTTGCCCGAGCGGAGTACGACCTTCCGAAGCTTCAGCGGATGCTTGATGGCTTCCGCGCCGTCGACCTGGAGGACCATTACCGCCTGCTCGACGCCGACGAGACACGCGACCACATAAATGTCGAGAAAGCGCTCGGCAGCTTCCACAACCGCGAGGGCGCGGCGATCCAGCCGGCGCGTCTCGCACGCGGGCTCGCACGCGCTGTGGAACGGCTCGGCGGCACGATCTACGAGCAGACAGCGGTGATCCGCTTCACGCCGAATCCCAACCCCTCGCTGGTCACCGAGCGAGGCACGGTCCGGGCGAAAACGGTCGTCCTCGCCGGGGAAGCCTACCTCTCGGCAATCCCCGGCATGGAGCGGAAGATCATCCCGATGACCTCGCACATCGTCGTCACCGAACCGCTCGGCGAGGATATTTGGGAACAGATTCGCTGGCGCGACCGGGACGTTCTCGGCGGCTGGGGTGTGCACGGAGCCTACATCCAGCGCACCGCCGATGGCCGCATCGCGCTCGGACCCTACCGCGGCAACTACCCGTACCGGTCTCGCATCGCGGACGCCCTCGATCGCGACGAGGCGATCTTCGACCACGCGCGCCTGTCGCTCGTCGACTGGTTTCCCATGCTCCGCGGCATCCGCACCACGCACAGCTGGGGCGGGGTGTTCGGGATTCCTCGGGATCGCATGCCGCGCATGACCTACAACGCGCGCACCGGCGTCGCCGCCGCCTTCGGCTACACCGGCGATGGCGTGGCCACGGCCAACCTCTCCGGCCGTGTGTTGTCCGACCTGATCACGGAGACCGATTCGGACCTCAAGTTCCTGCCGATGACGACTCCGAACCAGTCGCGGTGGGAGCCGGAACCGCTGCGGTGGCTGGGCGTCACTTTCGTCCGCAAGGATCGCCAACGCGTGCTGGAGAAGATCGAGCGGGAGGGCAAGCTCCCCGAAAAGCCAACCCTCTCCCAGCGTCTGTACGACTATTGACGCCTCTCCCGAGCGCCACGGTATGGGCATCACGGGCGTAGTAACCGTGTTGATTGTCAAGCGGTGATCGCCGCGGGTGGGGCGGTCACCGCGTCATCATCGCCCCGGGCGAGCCGGGTCTGCGTCCAGGCGATCCGCTCGCGGGCCATTGCGCCCAACACGCCCAGCATCCGCCGGGCAATGGCGACGATGATGACCTTGTGCGGTTTGTGGGCGGCGCGCATGCGCGCCTTTTGGGCGGCAAACACCGGCTCGTGGCGACTCGCCGCCATGGCGGCCTGATACAGGACCCGCCGGATCAGGGCGCGGCCCCCGGCGATCCGCCGCTGCCCACGGTGTGTGCCGCTGTCGTCGGCATACGGCGCCAACCCCACCACCGCCGCCAGCTGGCGCCGATCCATCTCGGCCAGCTCGGGCAAAAATGCGATCAGGATCGCGCTGGTGACGCGGCCGACACCGGGCAGCGATTCCAGCCGTTCGCGCTCGGCCGCCCAGGCGGGATCGGCCGCGATGGCGGCGTCGATGGTCGCCTCCAGCTGCCGAATCTCTGCCGTGAGCCAGGCGATGTGGGTCTCGATGCTGGCCCCGATGGCCGCGGCGGTGGCCTGCTGCTGGCGGTTCTTCTCGGCCGCGCGTGCCGCCACCACGTCTTCGCGCCGCATCACCAGATCGCGCAGCGCCTGCTCGGCGGGCGACACCGGCCGCGTCGGGACCGGCTGCTTCTCGCGCCCGTAGCGAGCCAGCCCCTGCGCGTCGAGCGCATCGGTCTTGGCCCGGCGTCCGGTGCTGCGCTTGAAGGCTTTGAACCACTGCGGATTGAGCGCGGTCGGCCCATACCCCGCCGCCTGCAGCGTGGCCATCAGCCCCTGGTAGTACGCCCCGGTCGCTTCCAGCACGATGCCGGCGACCGCCACGTCGCGCAGCGCGGCGAGCAGCCGCCGATGCCCGGCCGGCGTGTTGGGAGAGCGCCGGACCGCGCCGGTCTCCCCGATCGCCATGTCGAGATGGCGCTTGGCCACGTCAATGCCGATCCATTGCGCCTGATCCATGATGGGCTCCTGTCCGAGAAGGGTTCGGTACACTGGAGCTGTCCTGGGACGCGCCTGCTTGTGATGCGGGGGTGAGACCCCATGTAACCGTTCGCGCGGGCCGCAGGGCAGCAGCATCCCAGATGGTCGGCTCCAGCACTACGCCTCGGTCGTGGGGACCATGCGGCGACACGGAGGCCGACCATCTGTCCCCCAAACATACAAGCGGCGAC
>CBFGRG010000127.1:0-7996 GCA_965651105.1 uncultured bacterium
GATCCTCTCGGGTCGGCGGCGTTCTGCTGTGTGGTCGAGCGGGACGGGACGCTCAGTCCTCGATTGGCTCGTGATGGTCGTGGTCGGCGACGCCGCGCTTCCAGTGGCCGTCGAAGCTGGTCCACTCGCGCGGGTGGCCAGCTTCATTGAGCAGGTACCGGCGCACCGAACGCAAACTGTTCGCTTCGCCCCCGGCCCAGATGAATCCCTCGCCTTCGGGCAGGGTCAGCTCTCGGGTTCCGGCTTCGAGCAGGTTTGTGTCGCTGGTGGCATCGCGGTGGAGCCACCGCACGTCGGTGTTCGGTCCACTCGGCAACGGCTGCTCGTCATCGGGGCCGTCGATTTCGATCAGCGCGGTGATGCGCGCGTCGGCGGGCAGCTCCTCGAGCCGGCGGGCAATGCTCGGGATCGCGGTCTCGTCGCCGATCATCAGGTACCAGTCGAAGACCGGCTCGACGACCTTCGATCCGCGCGGGCCGAGCACGCCGAGCTTTTGGCCTGGTGCGGCTCGTTCTGCCCAGGCCGAGGCAGGCCCTTCACCGTGAATCACGAACTCGATCACAAGGGTGCGAGCGTCGGTGTCGAAATGGCGCGGCGTGTAGTCACGGGTGACGGGGCGCGCGGCCCCTTCCGGCCACATGATCCCCTTCTCGCCAAGGCGCGGCATCACCGGCTCCTCTTCGCCCGGATTCGGGAAGGCGAGCTTGATGTGGTCGCCGGCGGAGAGCGAGACGAAATCGGCAAGATCGTCACCCGCGAACGTGACGCGCACGTAGCGCGGAGAAACGTGCTCTACCTCGGTGACGGTAACCATGCGGGGCTTCAGCTCATGCATGACGCGCCGGGTGCGCGACTCGCGGTCGATCGCAGTGCTCAAGGGACGTGCTCCTTGGGGGAGAAGGGAACCGGGGCGACATTCGCACGTGACGATCCGCCCGATCCAGCGAATTCGATGCCTCATATCCTACCAAATTGGTCGGATATGTGCTTCACTGGTTCTCGCTGGCAATTGAACGGGCGCTCGATGTCTGGTACACGCTGAAGGAGCACAGGTGGAAGGTAGCATGAATCGACGAACGGTGGTCACTTCTGGTGCGGCATTGCTGCTCGCACCGACTGCGTTGCTCGCAGCAGGTCGCGACGTGCTGGCACAGGACGCACCTTCGGTCGGCGCCACGCCGGCAGAAGGGGGTGGCGAGATCGTCGTCACGCACATGCAGGGCGAGACGACGGTGCCGGCCAACCCGGAAAAGGTGTTCAGCTTCGACATCACGAGCATCGACACCCTTCAGGCGCTTGGGGTCACGGTGACCGGCATGCCCGAGCTCACCGGCGACGGCGAGCAGTACATGAGTGACGACACGATCGTGATCGGGTCGCTGTTCGAGCCGGACTACGAGCTCATCAACGATGAGCAGCCCGACCTGATCATCATCGCGGGCCGATCCGCAGAAACCTATCCTGATCTGAGCGGTATCGCGCCGACGATCGACCTGACCAACGCCGGTCAGGGCATGATCGAGGACCTGACGGCCAACACGCAGGTGCTCGCCGAGATTTTCGGCAAGCAGGCCGAGGCGGCCGAGTTGCTGGACGACATCAATGCCCGCGTCGCCGCATTGCAGGAGCAGGTAGCGGATATCGGCACCGGTCTCGTCATCATGACCACCGGCGGCAGCGTCGTCGCGCTCGCGCCGGGCAACGCTCGCGCCGGCCGCGGAGCGCTCATCTACGAGACGCTCGGCATCCAGCCTCCGGTCGAGGACATCGAGGCGGCCACGCATGGCGAGCCGATTTCCTTCGAGTTCCTTCTTGAGCATGATCCGGACTGGCTGTTCGTGATCGACCGCGACGCGGCGACGGATTCCGAGGAGGGCCAGCCGGCAGAACAGGTGCTCGACAACGATATCGTGCACCAGACCGCGGCCTGGCAGAACGACCACATCGTGTACCTCAACCCGTTCGATTGGTACATCATCACCGGTGGTGGCCTGAACAGCACCCCGCGCATGCTGGAAGAGCTCGAAGCCGTGTTCGGCGCATAGATCCAACCCGGCGAGCCCGGCGAATCTGCAGGGCTCGCCGCCAGGGACCCCATGGCTCACATGACGATCGCCCCCGCACCGCAGATCGACAAGCGCCTGCTCGCCGCCCTTGGCGGCGTTCTCGTGCTTGCGGTCATCAGCCTCACCATCGGCGTCTACGATCTTTCGTTCTCGTCGCTCATCGCACGTGACGACGATTTCGAGTCGGCGATGGTGTTCGTCGTGTCCCGCGTGCCCCGGACGATCGCAATCATCCTGGTCGGCATGTCGATGAGCATCGCCGGCATGATCATGCAGATGCTGGCGCGCAACCGGTTCGTTTCCCCGACGACAGCTGGTACGGCGGAGTCGGCCAGCCTCGGCATCCTCGTCATCACCCTGCTGGCGCCCGGCGCATCGCTGGGCCTCAAGATGCTGGTCGCCACCGTCTTCGCGCTGGCGGGGACGACGCTCTTCCTGATGATCCTGCGGCAGATTCCGCTGCGTTCTCCCCTGATGGTGCCGCTCGTCGGGATCATGCTCGGCGGGGTCGTCGGATCGGTGACGACGTTTTTCGCCTACCGCTACGACCTCCTGCAATCGCTGGCGGCATGGACCGGCGGCGATTTCTCCCGGGTGCTGCGCGGGCGATACGAGCTGCTGTGGATTTCGGGCGGGCTGGCGTTGCTCGCGTTCGTCGCCGCCGATCGGTTCACCGTGGCGGGGATGGGCGAGGAGTTCGCCGCCAACCTCGGCCTCAACTACCGGCGCGTGCTGGTGTTCGGGCTGGTGATCGTCTCGATGGTGACCGCCGTCAATGTCGTCACGGTGGGCTCGATCCCGTTCCTCGGCCTGATCGTGCCGAACGTCGTGAGCCTGGTGATGGGGGACAACGTGCGGCGGGCCGTGCCGTGGGTGGCCGTCACCGGCGCGGCCTTCCTGCTTGCCTGCGACATCTTTGGACGGGTGATCCGGTACCCGTTCGAAATCCCGATCGGGACCGTTGTCGGCGTGATCGGCAGCTTCCTGTTCCTGTTCCTGCTGTTGAGGAGGTCGTCCCGTGTTGGCTAGCGCCACATCGACCGTCACCGCGCGGAAGCGTGGCATCACCCTGTCGTTCGGTCCGCTCGCGCGCCTGCTGCTCCTGATCGCGCTCGCCGTCGCGGTGATCGTGATCTTCATGACGATCAACTCCAGGGGAAACTGGGATTTCGTGCTGCCGTTCCGCGGACGGAAGGTGCTCGCCATGGTGATGGTGGGGTGGTCCATCGCGGTGTCGACGGTGATGTTCCAGACGATCACCGGCAACCGTATCCTCACCCCATCGATCATGGGATTCGACGCGCTGTACATGCTGATCCAGACGGTCGCGGTCTTCTTCCTCGGATCGGCCAGCCTGATCGCGATCGACAACCGGATGCGATTTGGCGCCGAAGTGATCGCGATGACCGGTTTCTCGCTGGTGCTCTATTGGTGGTTATTCATCCGGGCCGACCGCGGCCTCGACCTGCTGATGCTGATCGGCATCGTGTTCGGGGTGATGTTCCGCAGCGTCACCAACCTGCTTCAGCGTGTGATCGATCCGGCAGAGTTCGCGGTGCTCCAGGATATCGGCTTCGCCAGCTTCAACGCGGTCGACGAGACGCTGCTCGGTGTCACCACCGTGCTGGTAATCGCCATCTCGCTCATTGTCTGGCGCATGCGATACGAGCTCGACACCGTCTCGCTCGGACGGCAAACGGCCATCAGCCTGGGTGTCGATTACCGCAGAGTGGTCATGATGGCACTCGCGATGGTGTCTGTGCTGGTGTCGGTCTCCACCGCGCTGGTCGGACCCATCACGTTCTTCGGTTTGCTGGTGGTCCACATCGCCTACCTGCTGATTGGATCTCCCTACCACCGCTTCATCCTGCCGGCCGCGGCGGCGATCGCCGTGATCACGCTGATCGCGGGCCAGCTCGTGCTCGAGCGTGTCTTCACCTTCAATACCAGTCTTTCCATCATTATCGAATTCGCCGGCGGCCTGACGTTCATCGCGCTGCTGCTGCGGGGGAGAGCAAAATGATCGATGTGCAACATGTGACCAAGCGATATGGTTCCCAGGCTGTGGTGAACGATGTCTCGCTCCAGATCCAGAAGGGCGGGATTACCTCGGTGATCGGGCCGAATGGGGCCGGCAAGTCGACCCTGCTCTCGATCATCAGCCGCCTGCTGAAGATGGATGCGGGACGCGTGACGATCGATGGCCTGGACGTCTCGACCACCGCCAGTGACGTGCTCGCGCGGCGGATGGCGATCCTGCGGCAGGACAATCACTTCGCCTCGCGCCTGACGGTCGAGGACCTGGTGACCTTCGGGCGGTACCCACATTCGAAAGGGCGACCGACGGTTGAGGACCGGGAGCATGTCGAGGCGTCGCTGCGCTACCTCGAGCTCGAGGACTTGCGGCACCGGTTTCTGGACGAGCTTTCGGGCGGCCAGCGGCAGCGGGCGTTCGTCGCGATGGTGCTCTGCCAGGATACCGACTACGTGCTGCTCGACGAGCCGCTCAACAATCTCGACATGAAGCACTCCGTCGCCATGATGAAGCGCCTGCGCCGTATCACCGACGAGCTCGGCAAGACAGTGGTGCTGGTCGTCCACGATATCAACTTCGCCTCGTGCTACTCGGACCAGATTGTCGCCATGAAGCACGGGCAGCTCGCGTACCAGGGCGGTCCGGGTGAGATCATGCGGAATTCGGTGCTGCGCGACGTCTTTGATGTTCACGTATGTGTCGAGACGATCAACGATCATCCGATCGGCGTCTACTTCACCTGAGGGTGGCATCCAGGTGACGCTGCCCCGGAGCGATGCCCAAAATCCGCGCGGGGTGCTGTAGACTCGAAGATGGGTGGGGGGACGGAATCGTCCTGGCGTCAGGATTGACGGGATGCCCGCGATGCTCTCTACGCATGCTGATTTTTCCACAATCCTCGATCACATTGCGGATGGGGTGACGGTCCAGGACCGCTCCGGGAGCCTGGTGTACGCCAACTTCGCGGCAGCCCGCGTGCTCGGATTCGCGACGCCGGAAGCCCTGCTGGCCACCTCGGCGCCGGAGGTCCTTGCCCGGTTCGAGATGTTCGCCGAGAGCGGCCGTCCGCTTGCGCCTGAGGAGCTTCCCGGCCGGCGGGTTCTCAACGGAGAGCCAGAGGCCGAGGTCACGGTTCGGTACCGGGCCCGCCAGCTTGGCGAGGACCGCTGGGCGACAGTCCGCGCGACGCCAGTCGCCGGTGATGGTGGCGAGATCGCCTATGCGGTCAACGTCTGGCACGACATTACCGAACAGAAGCGCATCGAGCATCGCCAGCATTTCCTGGTGGAATCCGGCGAGCTGCTCGCGTCCTCCCTCGATGTTGAGGCGACACTGGGTGCCATCGCCGAGCTTGCTGTGCCGGCGTTGGCCGACTGGTGCGCGGTGCACCTCTCCCGTGCTGATGGCTCGCTGACCCGGCTGGCCGTTGTCCATGCCGATCCGGAGCGAACCACCTGGGCTCGTCGCCTGCAGGAGCGATATTCGCCCGATCCCGATGCCGCACATGGTGTCCCGCAGGTGATTCGCACGGGGCGCGCCGAGCTGATCCCCG
Source organism: uncultured bacterium (assembly GCA_965651105.1). GTDB lineage: Bacteria > Chloroflexota > Chloroflexia > Thermomicrobiales > UBA6265 > JACCVC01. Next base: position 5,654 of record CBFGRG010000127.1, read on the forward strand.
AGATTACCGACGAGATGCTGATCGCCGCCGCGCGCGATGAAGAGCACCTCGAGATCGTGCGCCGCGTGGGGATGCGCTCGGTCATGAACGTGCCACTCGTCGGACGGGAAAGGGTGCTCGGCGCGATCACCTTCGTGACGGCGGAATCCGGTCGCAGGTATGGCTCTTCCGAACTGGAGATGCTCGAGGAGCTTGCGCGTCGCGCGGCCCTGGCGCTCGACAATGCCCATCTCTACGAGGCACAGCGATCCGCGCGTGCCCTCGCCGAGGGCGCGCACCTGCGATTCCGCGCGCTGTTCGAGGGTATCCCCGACGCGATCCTGGTGCTGGACGACGATGAATCGATTCTCGATGCCAATGCCGGCGCCTGCGATTTGCTCGGCTATGACGCTGAAGAGCTCATCCTGCTGCCGATTTCCGACCTGATCTCGGTCGCCGGCAACGTGGAGAGTATTGCGACGGTGGCTGAGCAGGACGAATGGCGCGGGGTGACGGAGGTGCGACGGCGTGACGGTGCGCTGGTGCCGGTCGAGCTCTGGTTCCGCCGGCTGGACCTGCCCAGCGGGGCGGTGCGCATCGGCGCGATGCGCGATATCTCCGCGCGGCGGGAAGCCGAGCGCACCCGCGAGGAAGTGCTTTCGCTGGTGTCGCATGACCTGAAAAACCCGATCGGCGTGATCAAGGCGCATATCCAGCTGTTGCAGCGCAGGATGGATCGCGGCCGGCCACTGGAGCCCGACGAGTTGCGGAAGCGGCTGGCGGCGATCGACGCCATGAGCTCGCGCATGGTGTTGCTGCTGGACGACATGACCGACGTGGCGCGTTCCGGGCGTGGCGAGGCGATTGAGGTGATGCGCACGCCGACCGATTTGTGCGATCTGGTTCGTCGATGTGCCGGCGAGATGGCGGCGACGTCGCGGGATGTCGAGGTCGAGGCGAGCGCGAGTGACCTGGTGGGGCTGTGGGATGCCCACGGTCTGGAGCGGGTGATTCACAACCTCGTGCAGAACGCGTTGAAGTACAGCCCCGAGGGCGGGAGAGTTGCGATCCGGGTGGGCCGCGTCACGGACGCGGACGACTGGGCCGAGATCGCGGTGCTCGACGAGGGGATCGGCATCCCCGAAGGCGACCGCGAGCGGATTTTCGAGCCCTACTATCGAGGCAGCAATGTCGGCGTCATCTCAGGTACCGGCATCGGGCTGGCGGGGGCACGAAACATCGTCGAGGCGCAGGGCGGCACGATCGCGATCGATGGTCGCGAGCCGCGTGGCACCGTCGTCACGGTACGGCTGCCGATCGAGACGTCCCCCGACGAGCAACCTGGCGGCGATCCGGTCATCGTGCCGCCAGATTCGCCAGAAACTGCCGCACCGTCCGGTTGAACACCTCTGGCCGCTCCATGCTCGGGAGGTGGGCGGCGTCGGGAATGGTCACCACGGTCGCGTCCCGGATACCGCCGGCCAGGGTGTCGGCGCTGTCGACTGCGTCTGGCTGATCGAGCATGCCAACGACGATCATGGTCGGCGCGGCGATCTCGCTGAGACGGTCGACCACCGGTGGGTCGAGCTCGCGCTCCGTGGCGGCCTCCACCTCGTCGATGCGGGCGAAGATCGCCGCGTTCATCGCGGTCACTTCCTCCCGTAGTGCGGGCTCGACCTCGTCAGGCTCGCGGTGAGGTCCATCCACCCACATCCGCGTCTCGATCTCGACCGCGCCGGGCACGTCACCCCGATCCATCGCCTCGTTGACCGCACGCCAGCCGGCTCGCAGCTGCTCCGATGGCTCGCGCATGCCAGCGAGCGTGTTGACGAGGATGAGACCACGCACCAGCTCGGGATGCTCGATCGCGAAGCTTGTGGCGACCTCGCCGCCGTACGATGCGCCGATCACGATTGACGGACCGAGTTCCAGCGCCGTGAAGATGGCGGCGAGGTCGTCATGGTGGGCGAACGGCAGGGGCGGGATGGTCGATCTGCCGTAGCCGCGCATGTCGTAGCGAATGACACGGTGATCGGTAGTGAAGGCGGGGACCGTCGGGTCCCACATCCGGGCGTCGGCGATGCCGGCGTGGACCAGAACGATGGGATCGCCCGTGCCGGTCGTCTCGACGTGGAGCGAGGCGCCGTTGATGTCGAGCCGGAGCGTCCCTGCGGTGTCTTCAGACATGGTCGGTGATCCTGCCATTTGGCGGCCAGGGTGGATGGGGTCCCGATTCCGGAGCGTACCACCGGAGTGGCACGCGATCCTGTGTTTCAGAGGGCGTCAGGTTGGTCGGGCCATTGCCTCGGCGTCGGGTTCCAGGCCGAAATTTGGATCCACCGCGCCACGAGAGACCAGTGTCTC
>CBFGRG010000128.1:0-7986 GCA_965651105.1 uncultured bacterium
GGACTCGACGCCGCGCATACCGGTCTCCAGCGCCTCCGCGCGGCTGCACGTGCCGATGCGACTACTCCCGAGGGCGAGGACCTGTCAGCGCTCGCGGAAGAAACGCGCGATCGATTCCATGCCGCCATGCGGGATGATTTCGATACGCCACGAGCGGTGGCAGCGCTCTTCGACCTCGCCCGCGCGGTCAACCGGGTTGCGGCCGCGGGCGGCTCGCCTTCGCTGCCCGCAGCGCGGGATACGCTGGTCGAGCTTGCCGGCATCCTCGGCCTCGACCTCACCCGGGATCACGATGCCGTCGCCAGCGACGAAGACGTGAAAACGCTGATGGCCGTGCTGATCGAGGTACGCGAACGACTCCGCGCCGAGAAGCAGTACGCGATCGCCGACTTCGTCCGCGATCGGCTGCAGCAGGAAGGATTCATCCTTGAAGACACGCGAGACGGGACGACGTGGAAGCGCGAATCGACGAACTGAGCGTCCCGGGCAGGCGGGCGGGCGGAATCGCCCACCCGCCCGTCGCGGCCGCGGTCGACCAGACCAGTCCGGTCAGCCCGGCAAGCCGAAAGGCTCGAAGCCAGGCGGTCGGCAGAACACCTACAACTCCCGCGCGCTGTACGGCCGGAACGCGGTACTCGAATCGCTGAAGGGCCGCCGTGAGCCGGGCAAACGCATCTGGGTTGCCGAAGGGGTCAAGCCCGACGAGCGGTTCGACGAGATTCGCGATCTCGCCGCCGAGCTCGGCGTGCCGGTCGAAGATGCGCCCCGGATGATGCTGGACGACCTCACCGGCAGGGCTAACCACCAGGGCGTGGTGATGGATCCGGCGGAGTTCCCATACGCCGATCTCGATGACCTGATCGAAACGGGCGGGACGATCCTGATCCTCGACCACCTGCAGGACCCGCAGAACTTCGGTGCGCTCATCCGCGCCGCCGACGCCGTCAACATCGGCGGCGTGGTGCTTCCCCAGGATCGTTCGGTCGCCGTTACCCCGGCGGTGGTCAACGCCAGCGCGGGAGCGGTCGAGCACATCCAGGTGGCGCTCGTGGCAAACCTGAATCGGGCGCTCGAAAAGCTGGAGAGCGCAGGGTACTGGATCGCCGGTCTGGCTGGCGACGACGAGGCACAGGACATCTTCGACACCGACCTCCCCTCGCCGATCGCGCTGATCGTCGGATCGGAGGGACACGGCATGTCCCCCTCGGTCCGAAGCCATTGCCAGCTCGTCCTCAAGCTGCCGATGCGCGGCCACGTCGAGTCACTGAACGCCGCCACGGCCGGCACGGTCGCGCTTTACGAGATTCTCCGCCAGCAGCGCGAGGACACGTAGCGCCCCACGCCGGCCCGGACGTTCAACCGAGCCGGCGTGTCCCCACCCGGATTTCCTCCGGAACTCGGATAATTCACGACGGCGTTGAGGGCATCCGGACCACGCCTTCCGTCACGGTGGGATGCATCGTCCCGCACGGTCGCTTGCCTGGCCGAAGCGCGTGAGCTCGCTCTCAGCGACGGCATTCAGCAGACGCGCCCAACGGCATGTCCGGTACAGCAGCTATCTGGCTCGCTTCCGCATTCCAGCCCATCCACCAAAATGCGACCTGATTACCTTTGACACGGTGGCACGGCACCATTATAGTGTACGTACACATCGTACGGACGCACGTAACGGCGCGTGGGGGCGCGCTGGCGTGTGACCGATGGTTTGCGGGAGGGCGCATCGATGGCGCAGGCGACAACGCATCAGAACAAGGCAACACGGGTGGACCCGCGCTTCACGCGCCGAGTGCTCGCCAAGGCCGCCGCCGGCTTTGCCGCGGCAACCGCACTCGCCGGCGGGGCTGCGCCGGCGACCGACGCTGCCCTTTCGACCGAATCCACCACCCGTGGCTCGGAGTGGTGGGCGCCCGAAGGGATCGGTGGAACCGGCGAGGCGGTGGAGTTCACCGCCGATCATGCATTCCGCGCGATCGCGCCACACTGGGCCGCCGATCCCAACGTCGACGGCGCCGTGGAAATCTCCGTCAGTGCCGACGGCGTCACCTGGACCGATCCCGTCGTGATTGGCCCGTCACTCGCCGACGCGGGACCGGCCGACCGCGAGGGTCGCGTCTTCGGGCACCTGATGATGACCGACGAGTCCTGGTATGCCCGCGTGCGCATGCTCGACGCCAACGGCGAACCGACCACGTTGCCCGGATTCGCACTCACCTACATCGATGCCAGCGCCGGTCCATCGATCAACGACGTCTCCACCCCGGCGACCGGCATCGGTGGCGGTCTCGTCGAGCCGCCAATCATCTCCCGCAACCAGTGGGGCGCCGGCCTCGCCTATGGAGGTGTCGACGCCGGCACCGACGGATGGACGGCCGAGTACCGGACGGTCGAGCACATCGTCATCCATCATTCGGACACCCCGAGCTTCCGCGATCCGCTCGTCGAGCTCCGCTCGATCCACTACTACCATGCGGTTAGCCGCGGCTGGGGCGACATCGGGTACAACTACCTTGTCGACTATCTCGGTAACGTCTACGAGGGTCGCAAGGGCGGCGAGAACGTCGTTGGCGGCCATGCCTACCAATATGCCTACGGCAGCGCCGGCATTTGCTCGATGGGCAATTTCTCGCTGGAGACCTCCACCCCAGAGGCGATCGGCGCGCTCGTCTGGATCAGCGCGTGGGCTGGCCGCGATCTCGATCCGCTCGGGCAAAAGGACTTCCACGAGACCCCGAACTGCCCGACGATCTGCGGGCACCGCGATGTCGTGAACAGCGCCTGCCCCGGCGACGGGCTCTATGCTGACCTCCCCTACATCCGCACCGCGGTCGCCGAAGTCCTCTCCGGCAGCCGCAACGCCGAGATTCCATCCGACTACTCGGGCGGCGATGTGGTCGAGACCACGGTCGACAACGCCAACTTGCGTAGCACGCCAGGCCTGGGCGGATCCGTCGAAGCGAAGTTGCCGCGAGGCAGGGTCTTGACCATTGTCGAGGGGCCGACCACGACCGATGGCCATGTGTGGTATCGCGTTTCCGGCGATTCCAGTGCCGGGTGGCTCGCAACGAGCACGTTCGCACCATCCGCGTCGCCTCCGCCGGAGCGGACATACTCCAACGGCACGCGGGTCGAGGTCGCCACGAACCGCCTCAACATCCGCACCGAGCCAAACCTCAACGCGACGATCGTCGGAACACTTCCACAAGGCGATGTCGCCACGGTGGTTGGCGGTCCGGAAGCCAATGGAAACATTGTCTGGCTCCAGGTCGACACCAATATTGGCTCGGGGTGGCTCGATCAGGAATACGTGGCCCCGTCCGGCGGCAGAACATGGGTGAGCTCCGCCTTCACCGTGGGTGACACCGTGCGCGTGTCGGAGAACAACCTCAACATGCGCGTCGATGCCAGCACCCGCGCGGCGCTGGTGGCACAGCTCCCGTTGAACACGATCGGCACCGTCGTCGATGGGCCGAGGAGCTCCGCGGGCAATACGTGGCTCGAGATCACCACCGACCTCGGTACCGGGTGGGTCGTCGATGAGTTCCTGAGCGAAGGCGAAACGCCACCGCCGGCCGAGGCGAAGTTCGACGTCGGCGACCAGGTGGTGGTCGACACCGACAACCTCAATATGCGACGCGAGGCCGGCACCAACAGCCGGTTGATCACGCAGCTCTGGCACGGCGTGATCGGAACCGTTGTCGACGCGCCAGTCACCCGGGACGGCCACACCTGGTACCGGATCGAGACCGACGAGGGCACAGGATGGGTTGTCGAAACGTTTCTTGCCGACGCGAGCAGTGCGGACGCTCCTGCCGCCGGCTTCGAGCCAGGCACAGCCGTCACGGTCACCGATGACAACGTGAACCTGCGCAACTCGGCGAGCACTCAAGGCAGTGTTGTGGTCAAGCTCGAACGGGGCGCCACGGGAAGCGTGGTCGGTGGAACCATGCAGACCGAGGGGTACACCTGGGTCGAGGCAACGTTCGATGGCAACACCGGATGGGTCGCCACCGCATTCCTCGGCCGGTCAACCGCCTCCCCGGAATACTCCGGCAATCTTGAAGTGGGCATGACGGCCGAAATCACCTCGGACAAGGTCAACGTGCGCCCCTCGGCGTCGCTCTCGTCGACCGTGAATGGACAGCTTTACAGCGGGCACACGGTCACCATTGTCGAGGGACCCGTTTCGGCCGAGGGGTATGCGTGGTTCAGGATCGAAGGGCGCTGGAGCGGCTGGGTGGTCGCGCTCTGGCTCGCACCGATCGACTCGGCGGGCATCACGATCGGATCCTCGGTGCGCGTGTTCGGCGGCGAGCTCAACCTTCGCAGCGGTCCTTCCACCTCGGATTCGGTGGCCGCGGTGCTGCCCGACGGCGCCATCGTCGAGGTGATCGAAGGACCGCAGCAGGGTGACGGGCACGACTGGTATCGGCTCAACAGCTCGCGTTACGGCACGGGCTGGGCGGTGGCTGACTGGCTTGAGCGAGCCTGACATGATTGCACCGATCCGTGACCTCAGCGTACAATTGGGGATTGAATGCTGCCTTCCTGGGCCGTGGCATGCCCGCCCGGGGAGGCTTCCTGCGCAATTCAGCGCGTGAGGCGCCTAACCCCACGGCAAGCTATCAGGAAGGTTACGGAATCATGAAGATCGTGCTTCGTCAGGATGTGCCCAAGCTCGGTGAGGCCGGCACGATTCAGACGGTCGCCGACGGTTACGCTCGCAACTATCTCATCCCGAAGGGTTTCGCCGTCGTGGCTACCCCCGGCGAGCTCAAGACCGCCGAGCATAACCTGAAGGTGCGCGAGCGCAAGGTCTCGCGCCAGGAAGAGCAGCAGCAGGCGCTCGCCGACAAGATCCAGGGCGTTCGGCTGGAGTTCACCGCTCGCGCTGGCGAGCAGGGCCGGCTCTTCGGGTCTGTCACCAGCAACGACATCATGGATCAGCTCAACCAGAAGATCGGCGAGGATATCGACCGCCGCAAGCTTCAGCTGAGCGAGCCGCTGCGCTCGGTCGGCGAGCATGAGCTCGAGATCCACCTCGTTGGCCGGCTCCGCCCGACCATCACCGTCGTTGTCGAGCCTGAAGGTGGCGAGCTCGAGGAAACCACCGAGGGCGACGTCGTCACCGACGAGACTGACGACGAGGCGATCGCGGAGGCCGGTGAGGAAACCGGCGTGGTCGCCGGCGAGGACGCTGACACCGCCGAGGCGTAGGCAGGACACGCGGTCGGCCGGGACGCCAGGTCTGGCAGCCTGCGGGCGCGTGTCCATTCCTGGCGGAACCAGCCGACCAGGATGTAAAGACTGAATGGACACCGGGGTCGACCGGCTACCGCCACACAATATCGAAGCAGAGCAATCGGTCCTCGGATCCTTGCTGATTGACCGCGACGCGATCATCCGCGTGGCGTCCTATCTCAAGGCCGAGGACTTCTACGTCTCGGCCAACGCCACCATCTACGCCGCGATTCGGGACCTCTACAACCGGCGCGAGCCGACCGACTTCGTCACGCTCTCCGACGAGCTGGAGCGAAACGGCACGCTCGACGACGTCGGCGGCGTCGGCTACCTCTCGTCGCTGCTCAGCGCCGTCCCAACCGCCGTACACGTCGAGTACTACGGGCAAATCGTCGCCCGCACCGCGACGCTACGGCGGCTGATCGACGCCGGCACCGCCATCGTCGGCATCGGCTACCAGGACAATGTCGAGACCGAGGACGCGCTCGACGCCGCCGAACGCGCGTTGTTCAATGTCACCCAGCAGCGATCGACCAAGGACTTCCAGAGCATCGATGAAGTCATCGACCGCTTCTTCGACCAGCTCGAATTCCTGCAGACCAACCGCGACCAGCTCGTCGGCGTTCCCACGGGTTTCACCGATCTCGACAGCCTCACCGGTGGTCTGCAGCGGTCCGACCTGATCATCCTGGCCGCCCGCCCCAGTATGGGGAAGACCGCGTTTCAGCTCGGCATGACCTACGGCGCAGCGGTGAAGCATGGCCGCACGGTGGGCATCTTCAGTCTCGAGATGTCGGCCGAACAGCTCGTCCAGCGACTTCTCGCGACCGAAACCGGCATCGACTCGCATCGCATCCGGCTCGGCGCGATCAACGACCGCGAATGGGACGAAATCTCCCGCGCGTTCGGCCGGCTGTCCGAAGCCAAGATCTTCATCGACGACAGCGCCAACGCCGGCATCATGGACGTGCGCTCCAAGGCGCGTCGCCTCCAGGCTGAGCACGGCCTCGACCTCATCATCGTCGACTACCTTCAGCTCATGAGCGGCCGTCGCAGCGAAAACCGCGTGCAGGAGATCTCGGAAATCTCGCGCGGTCTCAAGGGCCTTGCCCGCGAGCTCAACGTTCCCGTTGTGGCGCTCTCACAGCTCTCCCGCGCGGTCGAGTCGCGCGCCGACCACCGGCCGATGCTTTCCGACCTGCGTGAATCCGGCTCGATCGAGCAGGACGCGGACATCGTGATGTTCATTTATCGCGAGGAGAAGTACGACGAGCATTCCGACAAGAAGGGCATCGCTGAAATCATCGTCGCCAAGCATCGCAACGGCCCGGTGAGCTCGGTCAACCTGCGCTTCTTCGAATCGACCGCCCGCTTCGCCGATCTCGAGATGTACCGTGCCGACTTCGACGATGCCTGACCGGCGCGAACCGGGATCCAGCGACACACCATTTGCCGGCTACATCGACGTGGATCGCGATCCGGTGGCGGTGCCGGCGCGGTTCTTCACCGAGGTGCTGCCGGAGATCACATCGCTCGGCGAGCTCAGGGCGACGACCTACTTTTTCCGTCTCGTCGCCCACGCCGGCGGGCCGGAAGCCCCAATTCCCGAGCCGGCGATCCTGGCGGACCGCGCGCTGCGAGAGGCGTTTCGCGTCGATGGCATCCCGACCGCCGACACGCGCGATGCAATACTCGATGCGCTCGACCGCGCGGTCGCCCGCGGCTCGCTGCTCCGGGTCGTCGCCCGCAGCGGCCGGCGTGCCGTCTCCTGGTATTTCCTGCACACGCCCGTCACGCGTGAGCTGGTCCAGGCGATCCAGCGCGGCGCCATCGCCCCACCAAAGGCGATGTGGGTCGATGATCTCGCGCCGGAAGTGACGGCCGATCCGCCCACCGCGTTCTTCCTTTACGAGCAGAACATCGGTCCGTTGACACCGCTCATCGCCGACCGTATCACCCGCGCCATGGATGCGTATCCGCAGTCATGGATCGAGGACGCGATCGAAGAAGCGGTGACGTACAATCGACGAAGCTGGCGATACATCGAGCGCATCCTGGAGACATGGTCCCAACAGGGCCGCGCCGATCGCCCCGGCTGACCGAAGCATCACTCGCACGACAGGATTTCCACGATGAAGCGCATTGGCGACGTGATGAGAGACTTTCCCCTCCCCGAACGGCCGCAGCAGGGCGGCGCGGTGCGGATCCGCAGCAAGGACACCGTCCGCTGCCCGATCTGCAACGATGCCGGCTACCTGCGCGCCGACGTGCCGGTCGGGCATCCCAGTTTCGGGCGCCTCTTCCCCTGCGAGTGCAAGCAGCGCGAGCTGGACGAGCGCCGTGACGACGAACTGCGGAAGCTCTCGAACCTCGAAGCCTTCGGCGACTCCACCTTCGACACCTTCGACCCCGACATCCCCGGACTCGAAGAGGCATACGAGGCTGCGCTTGCGTTTGCGCAGGAGCCGGGTCACAACTGGCTCTTTCTCTCCGGCCCGTGTGGCGTCGGCAAGACCCACCTCGCCGTCGCCATCGCGCGCTACGCGATGGAGTGGCACCGCATGAGCGTCTACTTCGCCGTGGTGCCGGACCTGCTCGACCACCTCCGCTCGACCTTCGACCCGAGCTCCGGAACCGCCTACGACGAGCGATTCGCGATGATCCGGAACGCGCCGCTGCTCGTGCTCGATGACCTCGGCACCGAAAACGCCACCCCAGGGGCGAAGGAAAAGCTTTACCAGATCATCA
>CBFGRG010000129.1:0-7984 GCA_965651105.1 uncultured bacterium
CGGTCTCCCCCTCGGCCAACTCCTGTGAAGCTGCCGCAGCCGAGTGGCGCGTTACTCCACCTCGAACACCATATGCATCCCCATCGCGGCGTGCGGCATGCCGGTTTCCCGATCCGGGAACCAGCAGATCCCTGCATATGTGCCCGCTTCGAGCGTGAGTTGCATCCACATGGTCGTGCCGGACGACTGATCGCCGGACGAGGTGACGAAGACGACGTCGTTGACGTCGATGGCGTCAGCACCCGGCGTGCCCGACATCTCGCCTTCGATGGTGGCCGCGATCTGCTCGTTCGTCGTGCCATCGGGCAACCTGTTGAAGTCGACGAAATGCGGCTGGTCGCCATCGTTCACGATGCGGATCAGGTTCTCGCCGGCGTGGAGCGATCCCTCGGAGAGCTCGATGAACATCTCGCCCAGCGCGAACGTGGCGTTGCTCTCCGGCTCCGGCAGGTCGGCGGGCATCTCGCCAGTGGCGGGGACGATGACGGGCATGGTGGTGAGCCGCGAGTCAGCCACGACCCACTCGCCCGGCGGCAGGTCGATGATGGAAACACTCGATCCGGCTTCCGTTATCAGTGCCCCGCCCGGCACCAACGCGTCATAGAAGAAGTCGGGAGGTCCCTCGCTCGAATCCGCGGCCATGGCGTCATCGAGCGTCATGCCTTCAGGGAGCTGGAGGAACATAACGCCGCCCGGCGCGGACTCCGATGGGGGCTCGCCATGAACGGTAAGCAGGTAGCGTCCGGCCTCGATGGATTCCGGCAAGCCAGTGACGCCCTCCGCGCCGACGGTCAGGTTCAGCTCCGGCAGGCCGAGGCCAGTCCACGCGTCCGGCGCGGCGACCACGCCGACAGGAGTGGCCTGCCGCGCAAATGCGGCCAGGGGTCCCGCCAGCGAGGCGAACGCTCCGGTGGCGAGCAGGGTCGGGATGGCGGTGATGCGAGTTCGGGTCGTGAGGCGTGCGTCCATCTTCTTCTCAACCTCCGTCAGGCAGATTCGGGCGTTCCGGTCCGCATGCATCTCAATCGGCGCCGATCGAAGTGAATGCGGTGCCCCCATCATGGACGTGGCGATCCCGGAATACATCGTAGAAAATTCGTGGTTTTGCTGGTGGGAACATGGCTGACGAGACGCAGCATACGACTTATGTCGCAGGGCGACGCGATCAGACGATGCCGGCGCGCATGGCGTAGGCCACGGCGGCTGTGCGGCTGGAGACACAAAGCTTCGCGAGGATGCTGGTGAGGTGCGTCGCGACGGTGCGCGGGCTGATGGAGAGTGCGTCCGCCACCTCCTGCGTGGACAGCCCCTGTGCGAGCAGCTGCAGGACCTCGGTTTCGCGGGCGGTGAGCGGGTGCTCGATGACCGTCGCGCCACCCCCAACCTGCGCGCCATCCTGTCCGCCTGCATCCGGCGGCGTGGATTGGGGCTGTCGAGGGTCGATCACCTCACGCCCGATGACATCGATACGCTGCGCCAGATCGTCGAGCCCCAGGCGACGTCCAGCTTGCCAGGCGCTGGCGTACGCCCGGTCGCCCAGAGCGGCACGGGCCGCAGTCTCGATACGTCGCCGGTCCGCGAGCATGAGCGGGCCGCACGCGACGCCGCGCCGTTCGCGAATGGCGGCGGCAGCGGCGACGAGCTCCACTGCGCTCGCATGCCTCGCGCTTCTGGAGCAGATGGCGGCGAGCACGTCGGTATTGCTCAGGAGGCCTTGCTGGTCACCGGCCCTTGCGACGATCCGGGTGCTTTCGAGTACCAGCGTGGTGGCCTGGGGGAGGTCGTCCTGATGCAACCGCAGGGTCGCCACGCCCGTGAGCGCGACGCCCCCCATCACCGTGTTCGCGGCCTGGCGGAAGAGCGCGATGGCCTCCGTGAAGGCATCCTGCGCGCGGGAAAAATCACCAAGGCGGCACCACACCTGACCCAGGCCAACGAGCGTGAACGGGAGATCGCGAGAGGCCATCACGTCCCGCTGGAGCTCCAGCGCCTGGGTCAGCAGCTCCTCCGCCCGCTCGAAATCGCCACGCTCGAACGACACGAACCCGAGGCAGCTCCAGGCCATGGCCTCCGCCGCGGTATCGCCCACCTCACTCAGGATCGCGCGGCTTTCCGTCAGGCAGCGCTCGGCGTCATCCAGCCTGCCATGAAAGCGGAACGCGGCCGCCATATTCCGTATGGCCATGGCGACGCTGCGACGGTCACCGATCTCATGCGCCAGCGCCTGGGCTTGCTGGTGCCATGTCATGGCTGCCGAGTAATTTCCGAGCGCGTTCTCCACCTCGCCGAGCCCGAGCATCGCGTGGCACTCGTCGGATGCGTTGCTCGTTTCGTTCGCAAGCTGGCGGCCCCGCTCGAAGTAGTTTCGCGCTTTCTCCAGGTCGTGGAGATCCCTTGCCAGGTTGCCAGCGCCCACCAGTGCGGTCGCCCGATACGGTGAGCGTGCGCACGCTGGCGCGGCGATCGCCCGTTCCAGCCGGTTGAGACAGTCTGCCGCGAGGCCGCGGATCGAGCAGAACCGCCAGTTGGAGGCGCCGATCCGCAGCGTGATCTCCTCCTGCCCGTGCTCGAGCGACCAGTCGACCGCGGCCCTCAGGTTCTCGGTATCGGGATCGAGGCGATTGATCCAGGCCTTCTGATCGCTCCCGGTGAGATGGGGCTCTGCCTCCTCCGAGACCTCCATCATGCAGATGGCATGGGCGAGTCGCGCCTCGTCCGTTTCTCCCCGCAGCTCGAGCTGCTCCAGCCCGTAATCCCGAATCGTTTCGAGCATCAGGTAGCGCACTTCCCCGGATGGGCGCGGGTCGAGTTGCACCAGGCTGTGGTCGACGAGTCCGCCGAGAAGGTCGACGGCGTCGCGTCCGCTCTCGGCCGGTTCGGCGATCGACTCCACGGCGCCGAGGGAGATGCCGCCGGCGAAGACGGCCATGCGCCGGAAGAGTGCCTGCTCGTCGGGGGTGAGCAGGTCGTAGCTCCAGGAGATCGCGTGGCGCATCGTTCGCAGGCGATCCGGCACGCCCCGTCGGGTGCCGCTCAGCACCTGCAACCGGTTGCTGAGCCGAGCGAGCAGGGCGTCGGGCGAAAGGATGTTGGTCCGTGCGGCGGCAAGCTCGATCGCCAGCGGGAGGCCGTCCAGCTTGCGGCAAATCTCGGCGATCGTGCCGGCGGTCCGCTCGTCGACCGCGAGGTCGGGATTGACGCTGCGTGCCCGCTGCACGAACAGGGCGACGGCATCGGATTGCAGGATGTCCACGGCTGCGGTGTGCTCGGCTGGAGGTGTCGCCAGTGGATGCAGGGGGTAGAGCTGCTCGCCCGAGACGCCCAGAGGCGCCTGGCTGGTAACCAGCATGGTTGTGCCCGGGCAACGAGCCAGGATGCCGACGAGAGACGGCGCCGCATCCAGGAGCTGCTCGAAGTTGTCGAGCACCAGCAACAACCGGCGATCGTGGAGCACTTCGGCGAGGATATCCTCGGGAGCGTCACGGGTGTCGCCATAAACGCCGAACGCCTGCGCGATCGCCGGCACGACAAAGTTCGGATCCCGGGCAGCCGCGAGCTGCACACTTGCGACTCCGTCCTCGAATGTCTCTTGAAGCGTCGCGGCAACGTGCAAGGCAAGGCGTGTCTTGCCGACGCCACCAGGACCGGTAATCGTCACGATCCGGTGCGTGGGATCGGTGAGCAGTGCACAGAGCTGGTTCGCCTCGCGCTCGCGGCCCAGCAGCGATGTCAGCTGGACGGGGAGTGGCGATGGTTGCCGGGCGATCCTGATCGAAGCCCGCATGGATCGGTGCCCCTCACGTATCGACAGTGGTGCGCTCCCAGCCTCGATGTATCGACGATTTCCTCAAGTGGCTCTGTAGTCCCTAGGATACCAGTCACGAGCACATGTCGGTACGGATGGAAGCCGCGGCTCGGCTCCACGTCAGGGAGCGATCCCAGCTGGTGGCTGTTCGTTGGGGGGTGGGACAGGGAACGGATCGGGAAGCCAATACCGGTCACCGTGCTCGGGGAACACTGGGAGGAAGCGAAGGAGGTTCCGGGTGGGGCAATGCGGAGCTCCGCCTGCGGACCGGCACCCGGCGACGCCACAACGCACCGCCCCTCGCCAGGCCGAGTTGCTGGGCAACGATCGTCGGATCAGCCGAAGGGGAGACCGGCGCCGGTCTCCCCCGATCGGCGACGCCCCGAAGGGCGCCAACGCAGACAGGTGGTCGGTTACTCGACGACGAAGACGTTGTGCATGCCCAGCATCGCGTGCGGCATGCCGGTTTCCGGGTCCGTGATCCAGCAGATCACGCCGTAGGAGCCGGCCTCGAGCGAGACCGAGTGCCACGCGGCGACACCTTCGCTCTGCTCGGGCACGTACGCGACCGGCATCGCGGATTCCATGTCGAACGGCTCAGCTGACGGTGTGGCGCCCATCATGGATTCGATCGCGGCGGTGATGTTGTCGTTGGTGGTGCCCTCCGGCACACTCATGAACTCGATGAAGTGCGGCTGCACGCCCTCGTTGACGACCTTCACCAGGTTCTCGCCAGCGGTGAGGGTGCCCTCGTTGAGCTCGATGTACATCTCGCCCATGCCAATCGTGGCAGTGCTCTCCGGCTCCGCGACGTCGGCCGGCAGGTCACCGGTGACCTCGAACGGTACCGGCATGCGCGTGAAGCTCGGATCGAGCGCGATCCACTGGCCCGCGCCAGCAGCAAGATCCACCACAGCGGTCGCGGATGTCTGTCCGGCTGGCGCCAGCGCCGCCGCACCACCGGCGAACACCGATTCGTAGAAGAAGGGAGGGACATCTTCGGACTCGGAAGCCTGCGCCATCGCATCCTCGAACGCGAGCCCCTCCGGCAGCTGGAGGAAGACCACGCCGATCGCGAAGTCTTCCGGCCCCGGCTGGCCGCTGACAGTGAGCAGGTAGCGCCCGGCCTCGATCGACTCCGGCATGCCCTCGATGGCCTCGCCCACCGTCAGGTTGAGCTCGGGAAGACCCGACTCGAGCCACGCGGCGGGTACGGCAGGTGCTCCCATCGGTCCCGGCGTCGCGGACTCCTGATGGGCAGCAGCGGTCTTGAGGAAACCGGGCAGTGTGGTCAGCGCTCCGGCGGCGATCAGGGCGGGAATGGTGGTCACACGAGCACGAGTGTTCAAGGCGAATCTCCAGTCAGATGAGAAGTGGATTGATCACGGTGGCAACGACCGGCGCCGATCGTCGCCACCAGATGGATCATGCCGATTTATCGGCTGCAATACATCCGTGGTCCTACGTAGTTCTCCAGGGATCATCGGGAGTCACGCGGTACGTGAATTCGCGTATCTACGTATGCGCGTCCTCAGGCACCCGTCGCCCTCCCTGGCAGGTGCCCGCTGCGCCGAGCGGCGCGACACGCGCCAGCTTGTCCTGACGACAACCGGGAACCTTCGGCGGGCATCCGGCGTCTTGTGGTGCAGGGAGAGGTATTCGCCCGGCCCCATGCCGGAAGGAAGGACGCCATGCACCGCCGCGCATTCATCAAGTTCACCGCACTCGCTACCCCGGCCCTCGGGCTCTCCGCTCCGATCGCCGCTCGCACCGAGGACGTCATCGTCGAACCGCCGCCTTGTGATGTTGACTGTCCCGACCGGCAATCGGTCGGGGACCAGATCGAAATCCGCTCGCACCGCGTCGATGTCGCCATTACCGACCAGGTCGCCACGACGAGCATCGACCAGGTGTTCCACAACCCGAACGACTGGGCCGCCGAAGGCACCTGGATCTTCCCGATCCCCGATGACGCCACCATCGACCAGCTCACGATGGAGGTCGACGGCGAGCCGGTCGAGGCCGAAATCCTCTCGGCGGAAGAGGCGCGCGATATCTACGACGAGATCGTCCGCAGCCAGCGCGATCCCGCCCTGCTGGAATACATCGGACGCGGCGCCATCCAGGCGAGCGTTTTCCCGATCCCGCCAGGAGAAGAGCGCCGCATCACGATCGAGTACCGCGAGGTGCTGGCCGCCGAGAACGGTCTGGTCCGCTACACCTACCCGCTCGCCACCGACCGCTTCTCGACGGCGCCGCTGGAGGAGGCGAGCATTCACGTCGACGTCGAATCCGCCGACCCGATTCGCGCGGTCTATTCGCCGACGCACAAGGTCGCCGTCGATCGCGAGGACGATCACCGCTTCTCCGCCGGCTGGGAGGCCAGCGACGTCCGGCCGGACGGCGATTTCGCGCTGATCTACACGATCAGCGACCAGATGATCGGCGCCAACCTGCTCAGCTACATGGATCCTGAAAGCGAGGAGGGGACCTTCCTGCTGCTCGCCGCGCCAGGCATCGAGATCGACCAGCCCGCCATCGCCAAGGACGTCATCGTCGTGCTCGACACCTCCGGCAGCATGGAGGGCGACAAGATCGAGCAGGCGCAGGACGCGGTCGAGTTCATCCTCGACAACCTCAACCACGATGACCGCTTCACCGTGGTCGAGTTCAGCACGGGAATCCGCCTGTACGACAACGAGCTGCGACCCGCCTCGGACGCCGAGGACGCGATCGACTGGGTTCAGGACCTGGAAGCGACCGGGGGCACCGATATCAACGGGGCGCTGCTCGAAGCGATGCAGATCGTCGACCCGGAGCGGCCCAGCTACATGATCTTCCTCACTGACGGGCTGCCCACCGAGGGAGAAACCGAGAGCGACGTGATTCTCGCCAATATCCGCGAGGCCGCGCCGGACAACGTCCGCCTGTTCGCCTTCGGCGTCGGCTACGACGTCGACACCGTGCTGCTCGACACCCTCGTGCAGGATCACCACGGAAGCAGCGCCTACGTCGTGCCCGGCGAGCGCATCGACGAGACGGTCTCCGCCTTCTACGCCCGCGTCAGCACGCCGCTGTTGACCGATGTCGATCTGGAGATCGACGGCGTCGCGACCGAAGAGATCTACCCGCGACCGCTGCCCGACATCTTCGCCGGCAGCCAGCTCATCGTGACCGGCCGGTACGATGAGGGCGGTCCGGCGATCGTCCGGCTCTCCGGCGAGGTCGACGGCGAGCGCCAGACGTTCACCTACGAGGGCGTCGAGCTCCGGGAGCGGGGCGGTGACGATGGGTTGCCGCGACTCTGGGCGACCCGCAAGATCGGCTACCTGCTGACCGAGATTCGTCTCCACGGCGAGGATCCGGAGCTGGTCGATGCGATCGTCGACCTGTCGATTCGCTACGGCATCGTGACGCCATACACCAGTTACCTGATCACGGAAGACGACATCCTCTCGGATTCAGGACGCGAACGGGCCGCCGAAGATGTCGCCGCCGCGGCGGCGCCAATCGAGTCCGGCGAGGCGGCCGTCGATCAGTCGCAGGGTGCCGCGAGCATGGCCGACGCCGAGGCGCCGCTGCCGACGCCCACTATCGGCGCGGCCGGGGGCGCCGAAGGCAATCCCATTCGGATCGTCGGCAGCCGGGCCTTCATCCAGCAGGATGGGGTCTGGATCGAGACCACCTTCAACCCGGATACGATGGAGACGGAGAAGGTCGCGTTCGCCAGCGACGACTACTTCGCGCTGCTGGCGCGATACCCCGACCTGGCAGGCCCGTTCGCCCTTGGCGACCGCGTCATCGCCATCAGCCACGGCACCGCCTACGAGGTGACGGCAGAGGAGTAGGTACAGGATCGCGACAACCTCCCGTTGACGCGAGGCTGCAGCATACGAGGATGCCGGGCACATCGAGGGGAGGCCTACGGGTCGGTCTCGCGCCGGCCCGGACTCCCGCAAAGTGCCTACATCACCGGCGGGCCAGTCGCCCGAACACCGTGGCACCGCACGTGCTTATGTCTCTCCAGATTGCCGTGGGGCGAGGGAGGGTACGAAACCACCAGATCGTCCCAGGATTCAGTTCGTCCACGGAAGCACGTATTCGACATCGTCACGTCCGAGGATCACTTGTCCCACGTCAGTCACTATCACTCGCAAGACCAGACCCCGCGCCCTCCTG
>CBFGRG010000130.1:0-7981 GCA_965651105.1 uncultured bacterium
ACGGTTCGGCTCGCCGCCTCCGTCCACGTTGCGCCGGCGTCGACGCTCCAGTCGAGCGAGATCGCGACCGGATCGGTCGATTCCGGATCACCGAGCGGCTCGGGACTGGTGAAGGTCGCCCCGACCCTGCGCCACGCCTTCTCCCGGTCGCGCTCGCCGGCATCGAGCAGCGAGGTGACGTAGCTTCCTCCCGTCGACAGCGCGCGGTCGCTTGGCGAGCGTTCGAGCAGGCGCAGCAGCTCGATGTCGCGACTGCCGTCGCGGAACACCAGCACGTCATGCGATCCCGCGCCGGAGAGGCCGATCGGCCACGTCCAGCCTGCCGCGCCGCTGGCGTCGCGCAGCACCAGCCACCAGCCGGCGCCGTTCCACGCCCACACCTCGGACGCGCCGTCGGTCGCTTCCATCGCGACGACCAGCCAGGCACCTGCCACGCACGCGCCCCGGCAGGAGCGCCCGCCAAGACCGAGGTCGCGCCAGCCCGCCCTGTCGCCGCTCGGGTTGTGCTCGACCACGCGCTTGCCCAGCCAGGTGATCAGCCGGCCACCAAAGCCCAGCAGGAACGTGTAGTCGTCCGCGGCGCTCCAGGTGCCGTGCTGGAAGAATGGATCCCACTCGCCCGACCAGCGCAACGCCGGTATCGAGGTTGGGTCGGGGCTGCCGGGCGTCCACGCCGGGTTCGGCACCAGCGTCTCCCGCACGCGGCCGGTGAAGCTGTAGAGCGAAGTATTGCTCGCCGCCCAGACCTTGCCGCCGGCCGTCGTCAGCCGTGTCACGGGGGCATCGAGGTAGCGCGATTCGACGCCGGAGCCGGTCACCATCCGGATCTCGCTCGTCGCGCCGCCCACCTGAGCCCGGCTCCAGAGCGCGAACCCCGCGTATCCGGCGACATGCTGACCCTTCTCGCCCGCAAGCAGCGTTGCGGCCGGTCCGGCGGGATACTGGAAGACGACGAGATCGGCGGCATCGCCCTGCGCGATCAGCAGGTCGCCGTTGTACCAGGCGAGGGCGGTGATCGCCGGGCCGCCGCTGTCCCAGACCTCGGTTGGCACCGCCCACGCGGATACTGACAGCGCGATGGTGCGGTAGAGCTTCGGGCCGATCGCGAAGAAGACGTGATCGTTGACTGTTGCCGTCGGGATCGGCGTCGTGGCGTCCGGGATTTCGCTCGACCCGTCAAGCGCTGCTGTCTCGACGCGTGGCCACGGCGCCACGCCCTGACCGTCGAGCGCCGCGCCGGTACCGATGCCGCCCCAGCCGCGATCGCGCTCGAGTTGCAGCGCTCGGCGCTGGCCACCGAAGAAATCCTGCATCGTCACCCGGCCGGTGCGGCCCTCGGCGATGCCGTCCTGCGAGCGGCGGTATCCGCCCGGTGCCAGCATATATCCGGCGCCATCGAGCACGATATCGGTCGGTTGCGTCATGGTGGCAGTGACTCCCTGGTACGACGTAGATGGTAGCGGCGACTTGCCCGCGTATCCGCCGTTCGATGGAGCCACGGTGCGCAGCGGGCAATGTCGCCTTCCTGCAGACATGGTGGAAGCCTGGGCGACATTGGCGGCTTCGGCGTTGGTACCCATGACGCTGGGTGCGCCGCCAAAGCCTGTGCTGAGCGCAGCGAAGTATCGCCGCTACCGCGGGAGAGTGGATTTCCGTCAAATGCCCCTCAGCGCCAGCCGGTGATTCGCCAGGCGAGGCGTTGTTGCGGGATCGTGCGGCGGCGCCATTCAGCCACCTCCCGCCGGCGCCATTCGGTGCGGGCATGGACCCGGCGACAGCGACAGTTGACATGCACCGGCGGGTGCGGTCCCTCGCCGGTGCGCCAGGTGGCGCCATGGAGCGGCGCGCATTCGGGGCAGGTTCGCTCATCGCCGGCGGTTTCCCAGCGCTCGATTTGGATCGGGTCGAGGATCTCGATCGTTTCCAGCACCATCACGACGCGATCGACGATCTCCTCGACCCAGCCCCACACCGGCGATGTCTCTCGCTCGCGCCACATCTCCTGCAGGCGGTCGGCGGCCGGCTGGGGGCTCCACCCCCTGCCGCCCGGACCGCCCGTGTCGTAGCCGATCACCTCAGCTCGCCTGATGCTGGAAGAAGCTGCCGCGTGGCTTGCGGATGCGCTCGAAGAAGAGCCGGTCGGCATCGATCCGGGCCGAGCGCGCCGCCGCCGCGAGAGGGTGGGTGCCGCCGCGGCCGGTGTAGCGCTTGCCGTCGCCGATCGCCCGGCGTTCCAGCGCGATCGCGACTGCCTGTGCCACCAGCAGATCCTCGTCATCCGGCTGGATGTCGAGCGGGGATGTGTCATCGGTCGGCTCGGCGCGGTGGGCGAGGTGCTCGATCCGCCACAATCCGGTGCGGGGCGCCGGCGCGGCCAGCAGCAGGTCGGTGCCCCAGGCGCGCCACGTCGCCGTGCCGGTCGAGGGGGCGTTCGGCACCGGCGGCTCGCTGGTGCGGCCCTCCCAGCGCTTCCACAAGCCGCCCAGATCGTCGAAGACGCGCACCACCCGGAGCGCGTTGACCTCCTCCGGCAGCGCGAGATCGCGGTCGCCCTCGGTCACCGCCAGCGCGACCACCGCCTGGCGGGGAACGCGGGTGCTGTACCGGCGGACCGCCTCGGCGATGGCGTCGTTGAGGAAATCGTCGTCCCAGATCGGGGCGGCGCTGGTGTCGGCGAGCCGGCGGCGGATGATCGTGCGAAGATCCTGTCGGGTCGTCATGGTTGCTCCTGTCCCTGCGATGCGGATAGTAAAAAGAACAAATGTTCTACTATGGTGATCGCATCGAGCAGGCCCAATTGCGCCACATCGGACGAATATTGACCGGAATGCGCCGCGGCGGTGCTATGCTGACGCCGACTTCGACCAGCCGCGCCGGCTTCACCGGCAAATGAGATCGGATCCCGTGCCATGTACCCACGTGACGCGACTTTGCCCGACCCAACGCCGCGTTTCTGCATCGTGCTCGGCCAGCGACTGCCGTGGCCGGAGCTGCTCGCCCGCACCCGCGAGACCGAAACGCTGGGGTTCGACGCGCTTTTTCTCGTCGACCACTTCTACGGCCTCTTTGATGTCAACGAGCCAACCCACGAGGCCTACACCATGCTCGGCGCGCTGGCGCCTTTCACCCAGCGGCTGCGCCTTGGCGTGATGGTGGCAGGAAACACCTACCGGCACCCGATCGTGCTGCTCAAGCAGGCGATCAGCGTCGACCATGTCTCCGGCGGGCGGGTCGACTTCGGTGTCGGCGCGGGCTGGACCGAGCGCGAGCACGAGGCCTACGGCATTCCCTTTCCGCCCGCGAAGGAGCGGGTCGACCGCTTCGAGGAGGCGCTGGAGATCTGGGATCTCGTCCAGCGGGAGGAACGATCGACCTACGATGGCGAGCACTACCGGCTGCTCGACGCGCCGTTCCAACCGAAGTCGCTGCAATCTCCGCGGATGCCGATCCTGATCGGCGCGACGAAGCCGCGAATGCTGCGCCTGACCGTGAAGCATGCCGAGATGTGGAACGCGGTGGCGACCCCGGAGGAGGGCGCCGCGCTCAATCGCCAGCTCGATGCCTTCTGTGAGGAGGCCGGGCGCGACCCGCGGTCGCTGGTCCGCGCGGTCAGCCCGTCGATCAACCTGCTGGAATCGCCCGAGGCGTTCGAGCGGGGTGTGCGCGCCTATCACGAGGCGGGGTTCCGCGATATCTACATGCCGTGGCCGCGCACCGAGGCCGAGGTGCCAGTGATGCGCGAGGTTGCGCGCGATCTGATCCCGGCGTTCCGCGGGCAACCGCCGCTGCCGTCATCGCTCGGCACGGAGCCGGCCGCGCGGCGGCCGCTGGGTGAGGATGACGCCGCTCTCGTTGCCGAGGTGCTTGCGGAGATCGGGGAGGGGACGCCCCGCCGGGTGCTTGACGAGCTGGCCGCCCACCCCGGAGAGCGATTCGATGGCGCGGCGCTGTCGCGACGGCTCAACCTGGAGGCCCACGCCGACGTCGCCCGGGCGATCGCGACGCTCGGAGCCGCCTTCGCGGCGCGCGGCATCGCCCGTCCCTGGAACGAAGCCCAGCGCGGCTACCTGATGACCTCCGAGGTCGCCGCCGTCATCACCCGGGTCGGCGCAAGATAGGGGAGGTTACTTCGACAGGCTCGGGTCAGCCAGTTGCCGGCGCGGAACGCCGCCGGGGTTTCCGTTGGCATTGCGCCGGCAAGACCTTCCCTGCGCCGCCGTGCGCTCAAATATCGTCGGCGCGGAAGCCCTTGACGTTCTGGCTGGCGACCTGCGCGTCAGGCCGGGCCGGCGGGATGTAGATCACGCGCGAGACATGGCCGCGGTCGGTGTGGAAGATGACCTCGCTGTCGGGGTCGCGCATCGCCATCAGCAGGTCCTGCTCGGGATCGCTGTTTTCGTTGGAGACGACGTAGACCGCGACATTGAGCATCCGCACCGCCTGGCCGATCCGGTTTCCCTCCTCGTCGGTGTACGTCGTGCCGATGTGGTCATCGTTGGCGATGATCGATTCCTCGATCGCCTCGACGGCCTCCGCCGCTTCTTCGGGCGTGTCGAAAAGCTCGCTCTTGACCCGGTCCAGGATGAATGCGCCTACGGTTGCTGGGATCATGGGGCTATCCTCGTGCCACTCTGCATCGGAATCGGTGTGTCCATTGTGCCATTCGCGCCGGCGGGATCGCGTGCCCCCGTCAGCCGAGCTTCATGTACTTGAAGCTCTCGGCGTACTCGCCGAAGTCGTCCGGCCGGTGCGGATGCAGGCGCGCGCTTTCGCGACCCCACTCGTGCATCATCTCGGCCAGTTTTTCGTCATTATCGCCTACCTGGCTCTTGTGTTCCTTCAACGCGGCGATCTTGGTCTCGATCGTGTCGCTGATATCGACCCAGAGATCGGCTTCCCGCGCGCCGTAAATGTAAATCTCCGGCGTGATGTGCGGCTCCAGCCCCTCGGCGAGCAGCTCGGGAAAGGTCTTGATGTCGCGCGCGGAGGGGAACACCGCTGCCAGCGCCGCCTCGCCGGCGGCGATGTGGTCGGGGTGGTTGATATAGCGCTGACCACTGTAGCGCATCGTCGGGTCCTGGCACATCAGCACGTCGGGCTTGACCCTGCGGATGACGCGCGTCAGCTCGCGGCGCAGGTTGAGATCCGGCACGAGGGTCGCGTCAAGATACCCGAGGAAGATCACGCTCTTGACGCCGAGCACGTCGCAGGCATTGCGCTGCTCGCGCTCGCGGATGGTTGCCAGCTCGGGCCCGGAGATGGCCGGGTCGGGCGACCCCTTGTCGCCGCTGGTGATCGAGCAGTAGTGGACTTCGGCGCCCTCCTTCACCCATTTGGCGATGGTGCCGGCTGCGCTGAACTCGACGTCGTCCGGGTGCGCCTGGATGACGAGCACGCGCCGGGGCGCGGGGCTATCGTCGGTGGGTGGAATCTCGGCGGGGCTGGGTGGGGCTTGTTCGAGCTCGGGAGTATCGTGATCGGTCATCGGTACCTCGTCGCGCTGCGATACACGTCATCCCGGAGACCGCGCGCGCAGCCCGCGCGGCCGGGATCGCGGCCCACGGTGGGCCACCCGCACGCGTTCCATCATACTTTGGGACAGACGGAACGATGCGGCCAATCGCGTCGCCGCCACGGAGGCAGGTCGAGTTCACGCCGACCCACACCGATCGGGGATACTGACGTGGAAACGAACATGACTGATGCGAGCGCCACGCGAGTGGTGGAGGTGCCGGAACGGTTGCCGCAGGCACGCCATCGGCTCGACCCGCGCGCGAAGCAGCTGTGGCGGCTCGGTTCGGCGATCGGCGGGTTGGTCACCACCGTGATCGTCGCCCTGGGGGCCTTCGGGCTCCAGCGGCTGGCCGAGTTCGAGATGCGCTGGGCGTGGGTGGCCGTCGGCGTGACGCTGCTGTTCGCGATCCTGAACGCCTGGATCGGGCCGGAGCTGCGCTATCGCTTCTGGCGCTACGATATCCGCCCGGACGAGGCCGACCTCCAGCACGGCTGGTTCACGCGCACCCGGCAGCTGGTGCCGATGGCGCGTATTCAGCACGTCGACACGCGCAGCGGGCCGCTCGACCGCCGCTTTGGGCTGGCCTCGGTCGTGCTCTACACGGCGGCCGGCGCGGCGCTGATCCCGGCGCTGGCGACCGATGTCGCCGCCGAGGTGCGCGACCGGATCGCCACCCTCGCCAACATCCACGATGACCTCTGATGCGGGGGACTCGATGACCGAGCCGCAACCGACCATCCCGGACGTCGCCGAGCCGGAGCCGCAATGGCATCGCATGTCGCCCCGGTTCATCGCCGTTGGCACGCTTCGGCAGCTTCGGGGATTGATCTTCCCGGCGGCGATCATCATTTTCACCGGTAACCTCGGGCAGGGACGGTCCGAGCTGATCTACATCGGCATCGCCCTCGTGGCGACGGTGCTCGCCGCGCTCGGGAGCCTGGTTGACTGGTGGAACTATCGCTACGCGCTCACCCCGCGCGAGCTGGTGGTTCGCTCGGGCATCGTCCAGAAGCAGGAGCGGGCGGTCCCCTACGGGCGCATCCAGGCGATCAATATCCACGAGGCCCCGCTGGAGCGGATCGCGGGGATCGTGCGCCTTTCTGTCGAGACGGCCGCTGGCGGCACCGCCGATGTCGATATCCGCGCCGTCCGGCGGGAGGATGCGCCGCGCCTGCGCGAGGCGCTCGCGACCGCCCGCTCACGCGCCAGCAGCGATGGTGATGGTGAGACAGAGGCGACCACCGCTTCACCGCAGGAGACTCCTTCCGACGCCGGCGAGCTGTTGCGCGCGCTGTCGACGCCGGAGCTGCTTGCGCTCGGCGCGACCTCCGGCCGCGTCGGCCCGATGGCGGCGGCGGTCGGTGCGCTGCTTCAGTTCGGCGCCGACATCCTGCCTCAGACGTGGTGGGATCGCGTGCCGTGGTCGGAGGCGGAGGTTCTCAGCAGCGTCAGCCTGGTTGTCACGCTGCTGCTGACCATCGCCGTGCTGACGTGGCTGGTGGCGATCGCGAGCACCGCGCTGACCTACGGCGGGTTCGAGCTGCGCCGCTCGGGTGACCAGTTGCTGATCCAGCACGGACTGCTCGACCGGCGCCGGCGGACGATCCCGATCGCGCGGATCCAGGCGGTGGTCGTCGGCGAGCAACTCCTGCGTCAGCCGTTCGGCAAGGCCGATATCCGCTTCGAGAGCGCCGGTGGCGCATATGGCGGCGCCGATGGCGACTCCGGTGTGCTCTTTCCGTTCCTCTCGCTCGACGAGGTCGCCCCATTGCTGCGCGAGGTCGCGCCGGACTTTGCCGCCGACCCTGCCGCGCCGATGACGACCCCGCTCCCGGCTCGAGCGATGCGCCGGTACATCACGGCGGCTTCTATCGGCTGGGTGCTGTTTGTGGCCACGGTGGCGGCGCTGCTCGGCGTTTGGCTGCACCGCTGGATCGATGTCGTGAGCTGGCGGGAGGCGCTGCTCTTCCTGCTCGCGACGCCATTGTTCGCCTGGCTCGGTTGGGCGCGGTGGCGCGCCGGTGGTTGGCGCGTCGAAGGGTCGATGTTGATGCTGCGGTGGCGTGGGGTGTCGCGACAGACGATGATCACACGGGCGACACGCATCCAGCTGCGGCAGATGACCGCCGATCCGCTCCAGCGCCGGGCGCGGCTGGCAACGGTACAGCTCTCGGTCGCTTCCGGGCATACCGGCGGCGTGTACGGCCTGCCACATGCCGACCGCGACGAGGCCGAGCGACTGCTGGCGATGCTCGGCGGACCTCGACACAACGTCATCCTTCGCACCATCCCCGCAAGCACGCCGTAGCGCCGCCCTGGTGGCGACGTCTCGCCTGCTGGCCGCCGCGACTTCTCACCCGCTGAAGGTCTCTCGCCTGCTGGCCGCCGCGACTTCTCACCCGCTGAAGGTCTCTCGCCTGCTGGCCGCCGCGACTTCTCACCCGCTGAAGGTCTCTCGCCTGCTGG
>CBFGRG010000131.1:0-7959 GCA_965651105.1 uncultured bacterium
ATCCGCGAGGTGCCACTGGCGCTCGTGGTTGTCCCACCCGAGGATTGTTGGCACCCCGCTGGCCGCAGCGGGGAAGCCGATCGGCGCGCGGTAGGCGCAACCGCCCGACGCTAGCAACACGTCGTCGGCGTCCGCATTATCCCACAGCCACTCCAGCGCATTCCGGGTGGCGGGATCGGCCGCGTCGCTGTCGTCGAGCCACGCAAGCGCGTCCATGCCTTCCCAGTCGAGATCGGGGTTCTTCACCTGCGGCCACTGGCTGGCGGCCACGACGGGATAGGTGAGCCCCAACAGCACGATCGCGACCCCGGCCAGCGCCACCACGGCTCGTCCCGGCAGCCAGGCGCGGGCTCGTTGCCAGAGGGCAACCAGCCCAAGGGTCGTCGCGATGCCCGAGAGCAGCCAGACCTGCAGGTAGAGCTTGAAGATCGTGTTCATGCGGTTGCCGAAGGCATCCAGCAGGAAGAAGAACTCCGGCACGATCGTCAGGGCGAACGCCAGCGTCGCGAGCCCGACCGAGAGCAGCTCGAGCGTGACGTTGGTCGCGCGCAGCATCACGACCATCCCGGCGAGCATGGGCACCCCGGCGAGGATCAGCACTGGTGCCGGGAGGATCACGCCGAGCACCACGAATGCGATGCCGGTGATCAGCGCGAGGCGGGCGATGAGCGGATCGCCGCCGCCGTTGCGGCGTCCCAGAAGCTCGACGAGGATCACGACAACCAGCACGGGGTAGAAGAAGCCGAAGATGCCGAGATAGTCGCCGGATGTGGTGCGGTCTCCGGTCCATGCGCCGATCGAGGCGAGCAGGTTGCCGATCACGGGGATATCGCTCACGCGCGCGGCGAACTCGGTGTCGCCGACCTGTACCGGCGCGTCGAACGCCATCATGAACGGCAGCCATGCCAGCACCCCGGTCACGAGCGCGATGGCGATGCCGGCGAGGCGCTGGCCGAGATCGGGAAAGCCCGGCGAGATGAGGATGCCGAGCGCGACGACGAGGAACCACGTCGGGAAATCCCACGAGTTGATCGCGTAGAGCGCGGCGGTGGCGATTCCTGCCAGGATCAGTCGCGGCAGCCGGGCGCGCCACGACGTGTCGACCGGCAGGGTGATGAACATCCAGCCGAGCCCGAGCGCGGCGATCGCGAATGGCATCGCCATCAGGTGCGGGTGCATGTCGGCGAAGAGGAACGAGAACGCCGGGAATTCGCTGATGGCGAATTCGTTGCTCGAAACCGGGATGATGCGCGTGGCGTTCCACATCACCCCTTCGAATGGCCACAGCTCCCACTGTGCGGCCGGGTCCTGCACGATCTGCCAGGCAGCCCAGGGATTGCCGATGCCGATGACCAGCACGACGCCGAGGGCTCCGCCGATCCGGGCGGTCGTCATCGAGACGAAGCGCGAGAGGATGTTCGCGACCGTCCCCAGCACCGCGACGATCGTCATCGCCAGGGTCGAGACGAGCGCGAGGTTGTAGGCGATCGCCGGAGTGGTGCCGACCATCTTGCCGATCGCCGCCCAGATAGTGTAGCCGAGGTAGTAGTAGTTGATGGACTCGCCGGCGAGCCAGGCGTCGGCGGGCGGCATCGATGTCGCCTGCATCGACGAGGCGAGCATCATGAGGTCCATCGGCTTTTCCTGGTCGATGGTGTTTGGACCGCCGACCGCCGGGATGTACCCGCGCAGCCAGACGAAAACGGCAAACAGAACCAGGTAGCCCAACTCGGCGACGACCAGGTGTTTCAGGCCTTCGCGGGTGACGGCGCCAGCGCGGACGCCGATGGCCCACGAGACGATCGCGAGAAGGCCGAGCGCGATCCACAGCGTCGCCTGGCTGAAGGGCACGATGCCATCGCCGAGACTGGCGAGAAGCCAGACCGGCCAGATCAGGGCCAGCAGGCCGAGCGGGCGGATCAGGCTCGCGCCGCGGTCGGCGACGTGGCGAAAGGCAAGCATCACCAGCGGCGCGAACGCGAGTGACGCGGTCGTGCTGGCGAGATACCAGTAAACGATCGGGGCGAGGGTATCCACGGGCGTCCTTGGGCGGTGGCACCGGGCGAGGAATCGGGCGAGCGACGGTGCGAGGCGAATCGGAGGTCAGCCCGTCGCAATGCTACCGCAGTCGTGATTGCAAAGCGGGTCAGAAAAGGCCGGGACACGCCCGGCCCGAACAGGAATTGCTGCGTTGGCAGATCAGATCAGGCCGCGACGGAGCGCCTCGGCAACGGCATGGGCGCGGTCGTTGACATCCAGCTTCTGGAAGACGGTCTGGAGCCGCTTCTTGACCGCGATCTCGCTCCGATTGAGTGAGACGCCGATTTCGCGATTCGTAGCACCTTCGCTGGCGAGCGTCAGCATCTTCAGATCCTCGTCGCTCAGGTCGGCATCCCGGACGGTTTTTTCGCGAGCGAGCCCGCCGAACTCCTCCAGCACGCTGTCGAGCAGCTCCGGGCTGATTTGGCGGCGGCCGCGGGCGGCGGAGCGAATCGACTCGATCAGCTCGGCCGAGGGGGTGTTCTTGAGCAGGTAGCTGTCCGCGCCGGCCTCCAGCGCCTGACGCACGTAGGCCTTGTCGCCATAGGATGTCAGCACGATGATCGCGCCTTCGTACTCCTGCTGGCGCAGGCGGCGAGCGGCCTGGATGCCAGTCGCGCCGGGCATTCGCAGGTCGAGCAGGATCACATCCGGGTTGAGCTTGCGGGCCTGTTCGAGGGCGGTGGCGGCATCGTGGGCTTCGCCGGTCACATCGATGTCGCCGGCGACACTCAGCAGCTTCCGCAATCCTTCAATCACGATTTCATGGTCATCTACGAGAAGGACGGAGATCACGGTGACGTTTCCTGTCGTGCTGGCTCGGTGTCGAGAGCAGCGTCGGTGGACGCATTGCCGGCGGATTCGTCCTCGTCGTGCGAGGCGCCGGTGCTCATTGACATCATACTCTCCAGCACCTCATCGGACATCACGTCGCCGGAGTTCGGCCGTTCCACGATTACAGCGGTGCCGCCGCCAGGGCGGCTCACGACCGTCAGGGTGGCGCCGATCGACTCGGCTCGCTCCTGCATGCTCAGCAGCCCGAGCGATGTCGGGCGGATCGCCTCTTCGGGGTCGAACCCCGCGCCGTTGTCTCGAATCGTCAACCGCACGACTTCGTCGGTTGTTTCAAGGCGGACAACGGCCTCATCCGCCCCCGCGTGGCGGACAACGTTGTGCAGGGCTTCCTGGGCAATCCGATAGAAGCTGAGCCGAACCTCGGGGGTGAGGTCGGGTGATTGCCCGATCACCTCCAGGCTGGCGGAGAGGCCGGTGCGCTGGATGGTCTGGATATATGCCTCGATCGCGGCCACGAGCCCGATATCGTCGAGGTCGGGTGGTCGCAGGTCGAAGATGACGCCGTGCAGCTCGGTGGTGGCGCGGTCGAGCAGCTCGCTCACCGATTTCAGGGACGTGTCGAGCTCCTCGGAAGGGGTGGAGCCGTTCGTCATCTCCAGCGCTCGTGCCTGGTAGAGCGCGCCGGTGATGAGCGGGGATACGGCGTCGTGAATCTCACCGGCGATACGGCGACGCTCGTCTTCCTGCATGCGGTTGGTGCGGCGCAGCAGGTCGCGCATCTGGGCGGCCTGGCGCTCGCGGCCGTGGCGATTCTCTTCCAGCCCGGCAACCTGCGAGTTGATCTGGTCGGCCATTTCGGCGAAGCGCTCGCTGAGCATCCGGATCTCGCCGCCGCCGATCGGCGCGATCGGATCCTTGAGCGTGCCGCGATGCAGCTCCTGAGCCTGGCGGGCGAGGGTTCGCAGCGGGCGGGCGGTGAGCTCGGCCATCACGATCGCCGTGGCGAGGATGACGAGCAGGCTGAGTGCCAGCACGACACCAGCCTCGGAGGGCGTGATGCCGTCGAGTGCCGATGGCACGGGCTGAGTGACGAGCACTGCCCAGGCGGCCGGCTCGAAACTGACCGGAAGGGCAACGACGTTGCGCTCGACTCCGGATGTGTCATCGATCGAGAAGTTGGTGACATCGCCGTCGATGGCGATTTGCACGTGTTGCGGGTGATCGGTGACGAGGTTCGTCGTGGCGGGGTCGATGCCGCCCGTATTGAAGAGGATGCCGTCGGAGCTGGTCACCGCAATTTCGGTCGAGGCGCGGGTGCTCGGCAGGACGGCGGCGGAGAGGCGATCCATCTGAATAATGCCGCCGAGGACACCCGTTGTGCGCCCCGGCGGTTGTGATGCCTGCTCGCTCGACGACGTGGGCGTTGGTGTCTGGCTGGCGGCGGTCGGATCGTTGATGATCGGCTCGTCTGCTGTGGGCGTCGTGTCGATCGAGGCGTCGGTTCTTGTGGTATCGATCGTCGTGACCGGGACGAGCAGGACTACAACGCTGACAGTGTCGTCGATCCGGATACGCGGGGAGATCGTTACCACGTTCTGGTTGACGGTCTGCTCGAGCTGCTTGGTGATCTCCGGGAGAATTGTGGTGGGATCGACGCCGGAGCTGGTGACATACTCCTTTTCGGCATTCACCAGGAAAATACCGGACAGCTCGGTGCGGGTGCGCCGCGCCTGGCCGAGGTCGACTTCAGCGCCCTCGGCGTCGAGGCTGACGACGCTGGGAAGCTGGGCGATGCCGTCGAGGGCTTCCGCATTGGACGAGAGATAGGTGCTTACCGCACGACTGACGGTGCTGGCCGTTGTCGTCTCGAAGGCGATTGCCTGCTGCCGGGCATGATCGAGCGTGCGATCGAGATAGTAGCCCAGCACGACGCCGAACGGCACGAGGCACGCCAGCGCGAACAACAGGAATCGGGTGCGGAGCGTCCAGCGTTGCATACCGGTTACCCCTCGACCCGGCGAGAGTTATGCAGCATCATGGCTGAACGCAAATTACCGGACACAATGACGCGCATAAGTGTCCCATCCAATCGAAAACTCGGAAAACGTGGAGAGTAATGTGCACACAGTATGGACCTTTTCAGATGATTCGTGAAGGGTACCGGGCACGCCAAACAACGGGCACGCACGACCCATACAATTGTGCCACCCCGATCGGGCCGGATCGTATACGTCCGGACCTCAATCGGTATCCAATCGACCCCCTGAGGTCGCCACGGAGAGAGGAGCAGGAATGGAGCGCGTGCTGATTATTGGAGGCGGTGTCGTTGGGGCGAGCGCTGCGTATCATCTCGCCGATGCCGGGGTGCAGGCGGTGCTGGTGGACCGGCACGATCCCGGCCATGCCACAGCCGCTGGTGCCGGCATCATCGCCCCCGGCACCAGCCTGCGGTCGCTGCCGGCGTTCTTCCCCTTCGCAGCTGATGCCGTCCGCGCCTATCCGGATTTGATCGCCCGGCTTGCAGAGCTCGACGCTGGCGACACCCGGTACGAAGTGGTCGGCGATCTCTTCGTGGCGACGACAGAAAGCGAGCACGCCGAGCTGCCACGGATTCAGGAGCTGTTCGAGGAACGGCGCGCGGGCGGTATGCCGAACGTCGGTGAGACGCGGATACTCGACGGCAGGGAGGCGCGCGAGCTTGCCCCGATGCTGGGCGATGTCCCCGGAGCGATATACGTGCCGGAAGCGGCTCGCGTCGATGGCGGTTGCCTGCGAGACGCGCTGGTGACCGCGGCCGGGCGACGCGGAGCGGCAGTGACGCGGGGAGAGGCTCGCATCGTTTCGGCGCGTGACGACATGGTCGAGGTGACGATCGACGGCGAATCGCGAGAATTCGATCGCGTGATCGTCGCGGCGGGATCATGGGCCAACGCGGCGCTGGAGCCGCTCGGTGTGTCGGTGCCGGTGGCTCCCCAGAAGGGGCAGATCATGCACCTCGACCTGGGCGACCGCGACACCTCGCGCTGGCCGATCATCGGCGGTTTCGGCAGCCAGTACATTCTCAGCTTCGCGCCGAACCGGGTTGTCTGCGGCGCCACACGGGAGACGGGGTCCGGTTACGACTTGCGGGTGACCGCCGCCGGTTTGCATTCGGTGACGAGCGAGGCGCTCCGGGTCGCGCCGGGGCTGGCAGATGCCGAGCTTGTGGAGGTGCGGGTCGGGTTGCGGCCGCTATCGGCCGACGGCCTGCCGTTCATTGGTCGGGTGAACGGTCACGAGGCGGTGGTTGCCTGCATCGGGCATGGGCCGTCGGGGCTGCAGCTGGGTCCGTGGTCGGGTCGCCTCGCCGCCGAGCTGGCGATGGGGGTGCCGCCGTCGTCGGACATCGCGCCCTTCGCCCTCGATCGCGAGGTGACGCCGATGGTGTAGGGGATCACCTGATGCGCGCGAATGCGACGTAAACAGCCTGTAGCGGCGACTTGCCCGCACCCTCCGATCGTTGGTGACACGTTTAGTAGCGGGCAATGTCGCCTGGCCAGGCAGGAATCGACAAAAGGGGCAACTTGGCAGCTTCCTCGTCCCATGGCGCTGAGTGCGTCGCCGAGTCGCCGCTGCGTGCGATCAAATCGTGAGGGCCGTTATCGCTGCTCGAACTCGATAAGCGTCTTGATGCCGGTGGTCTTGCCGGCAATCGATTCGACATCGCCGTCGAACGGGATCCGCTCGGTGAACATCTGCTCCTGCAGGCCGGGCCAGAGCCTTTCGAACAGACCTACATTCTCGACCGCGCTGTGGAAGTCCTCCAGCCCGGCGTTGACGATGCCGACGACGAGGTTGTTGCCCATCACCAGCCTGTCGTTGAGCCGGCCCGCATCGACTTGCGGGACCGTGCCGGAGCCGGTCACGCTCAGCAGAGCCAGCACGCCGTCGCGTGTCAGCATCTCGATCGCATCGAGCGGCACCCGCGGCGAGCCAGTGCTTTCGATGACAATGTCGATAGTGCCGAGACGACTGGTCAGCGCCGCCAGGGATTCCCGCCGGGTCGACACATACTCCGCGCCGGCGCCTTCGATTACCTTCGAAGCGGCGGTCGGGTGTTCGGACCGGGCAACCGTGACGACTTCGATGCCGCGGGACCGCAGGAGCAGCGAGCCGAGAATGCCGATTGGCCCGGCGCCGAGCACGACGGCGACCTTCGGTTCCCACCACGGCATCCGCCGCTGGATGATGTCGATTTGCCGCAGGGCCTTCTCCATCACCGTCAGCGGCTCGACCAGGATGCCGATGTGCTCGAGCGCCTTCGGTACGGGGATGATCCAGGCGCGGTCCTCGACCCAGTATTCGGTCATGTATCCATGCCGATGGACGATGCCCCGCTCCTCGTACTCGCCCCAGAGGCACATATCTGGCTGACCTGCGGCGCAGGCGGGGCAACCGTCGGGTCGACGCACGGTCGCGGTGACGAGGTCGCCTTCTGCCAGATCGGTCACCATGTCGCCGGTGGCGATCACGCGGCCGAGCACCTCATGACCGATAACGAGCTCGTTCGTGCCCGGCGGCGGCGCGCCGATGATGCCGTGGATGATCTCGCGGTCGGTGCCGCAGACCCCGACGCGAATCGTCTGGACCATCACCTCGGTCGGGCCGGGTGCGGGAACGGCCACCTCGGTACGATGCACGGCGCCGGGTCGGCCGGGAAAGACGGCGATCGCGCGAGAGGTGGTCGGGAGCGTCATTTGGGCAAACTCCTTGGGATTTCCGGCTCGTGCCGGCTGGAAGGTCCGGTTGACAGTATCGTATACTTAAGGGGCCGATTTCGCGGGCAGTGATTGAGGTGCACGAATCAGCACGACGATCTGCCAACGTGCGCATAAAGGTGGTGATGAGCGAATATGCGTGTCGAAATTCGTGACAACGAAGGCTTTGAACAGTTGCTTCGGCGATTCAACAAGGGAATCGAGCGATCTGGTGTCCTTCGGGAGCACCGTCGTGGTCTTCGGTTCATTTCCGTGCAGGAGGAGAACCGGGCCAAGCGCCGAAAGGCCGAGCGACGTCGCCGCCGCAACCAGAGCAAGTGACGCGCTAATCGGCTCTCACATGTGAGCTGAGTGTCATGAACCGCCC
>CBFGRG010000132.1:0-7931 GCA_965651105.1 uncultured bacterium
TGGCCGCTGCGCGACCACCGGGGCGGCACGACGGAGCCGAACCCCGCGTTGATTACCCGGATTCCGTATCAGCGAGCGGCAGACACCATCCCGAGGGGCACGGGCGCATCCTCGCCGTTCGCCGCCGGCATGTAGAGCTGGTTGACGTAGTCGATCAGCATCCGACGCGTCGAGAATTGCGGCGCGATCGTCTGAATCGCGCGCTTCGATCGCTGCATCCACTCCACCGGCACGCCGTGAGCATCCCGCTTGTAGAACAGCGGCACGACCTTCTGCTCGAGCGTCTCGTAGATCGCATTGGCCTCGGCCTCGTCCTGGGCGTCCCCCTCGAGGGTGGACGGCTCGATGCCCCAGCCGTTGCTCTCGTCTTCCTCGGCGCCCTCGATCCACCAGCCGTCGAGAATGCTGCAATTCAGCACGCCGTTGGCGGCAGCCTTCATGCCACTCGTGCCGGACGCCTCCAGCGGGTAGCGCGGATTGTTCAACCAGACATCGACGCCGGCCACGAGCAGGCTGGCAAGACCCATCTCGTAGTCCTCGGCGAAGGCGATCCGACCCTGGTACCGTGGATCACGCGCCTTGAGATAGATGTCCTGGATCAGACGCTTGCCACCCTCGTCGGCCGGGTGTGCCTTGCCCGCGAACACGAGCTGCACCGGGTTGTCGGGATTGGTGAGGATTCGGGCAAGCCGGTCCGGATCGCGGAAGATCAGGGTCGCGCGCTTGTAGGTGGCGAACCGGCGTGCGAAGCCGATCGTCATCACGTTGGCGTTCTGGAACGCGCCGGACGAGAGGATTTGCCAGGCGTCGAACATGCCCTCGGCGTAGCGTCGCCGAGCTCGCTCGTCGATCTCGTCGATCAACGCCTGCTTCGCGGCAAGGTGCGCGGCCCACAACTCCTCGTCGGGAATGTTCTCGATAGTCTGCCACTGCATCGGCGTCTCTTGCTGGTCGCGCCAGCTCGACGGCAGGTAGCGATCGTAGAGCGGTCGCAGGATCGGCGAAATCCAGGTTCGCAGGTGCACGCCGTTGGTGATCGACGCGATCGGCAGCGCATCCTCCTCCTGATCCCCCCAGAGGCGCCCCCACATCGTGCGGGTGACCTCGCCGTGCTTTTCGCTCACCCCATTGATGTGCGCCGCGAGACGCATCGACAGCGCGGTGAAGTTGAAGCCGGGCTCCCCATCGACGCGACCAAGCGAGAGGAACTCCTCGCGATCCAGACCGAGCTCACCCCAATACTGCGCGAAGTAGCGGTCCATCATCGTCTCGGGGAAGATGTCATGCCCCGCCGGCACCGGCGTGTGCGTGGTGAACACGGTCGCACGCCGCACGCGATCGATGGCGTCTTCCGTGGCGACACCGTCCGCGACGAGCTCCCGCACGCGCTCCACCATGTGCAGCGCGGCGTGCCCCTCGTTGGCATGCCAGTAGACCGGATCGATCCCCAGCGCCCGCAGCAGGCGGACACCGCCGATGCCGAGGATGATCTCCTGGCGCAGCCGGTGCTCCGTGTCACCTCCATACAGGCGTGACGAGAGCTGGCGCGTCCAGTCGGGGTTCCCCTCGACATCCGAATCGAGCAGGTAGATCGACACGCGCCCGACCTGGACCCGCCAGACCGCGAGATTCAGGGGACCATCACCGAGGTGAAGGTCGACCGCGATCATCAGCGGCGTCCCGTCGTCGTTGAACACCTGGGTGACCGGCTCGGCGTGGGGATCGAGATTGGCCGGAACATCGTGCTGCCAGCCGTCGTGGTCGATCCGCTGCCGGAGGTAGCCCTGACGATAGAGCAGCGACACCCCGACGAGCGGGATGCCCATGTCGCTGGCTTCCTTGACGTGGTCGCCGGCAAGCACGCCGAGCCCACCCGAATAGATCGGCAGTGCCCGGTGCAAACCGAACTCCGCCGAGAAGTAGGCCACGGTCTTGCCGGCCAGCTCGGGCCGATGCTTGCCGATCCACAGCGCCGATTCGTCGGCCTCGCGCATGCGGTCGAACGCCGCGACGACCCGATCGTAAAGCATCAGGTAGTTGGGATCGTTCGCAGCAGCTTCGAGGCGCTGCCGTTCGATTCGATGCAGGAACAACACCGGGTTGTGCTCGACAATATCCCAAAGTACGGGATGCAGCTCCATGAACAAGAGCCGGGCGGGGTTGATCCACGTCCACCACAGGTTGTAGGCAATATCGTTCAGGCGGGCGATGCGCTCCGGCAATTCCACCTTGTATTCCGGTCGGGAAAAGACCATCGTAATCCTTCGCTCCTCGATGTATGGCTGTGCCCCGCACGTCGACTCTCGGACGAGCGACGTCTCGCGCTGCGTACTGGCGTCAAGGCACCCTTGCGTTATACCCCATCCGCACGGCTGCAACAAACCACGCGCCCATCCTTTAGAGTGATGGGCTGGCGCGGTACATTTGGTGCCGAAACCGCCCCCGCGGAGGACGCCCTTCACGTGACGAACGACATCCCGCAACTGGCCCATTCCGCACCGATCGGCCCGGAACCGCCCCGTCCGTCGCTGGGCAGGCTCTGGCTCGGTGGCTACGCCATTCTCGCCGCCGGCCTGCTGCTGGTCCTTCGCTACAACTTCTTCGACCACTCCACCGAACTGGTCGACCTCTGGAAGATCTCTGACCGGGATGTCCTGCCATCGCTCATCTGGCTGGCGGCGCTTGTGCTGATGATAGCGGGGTGGTTGCAGGCAATCCGGGCTGCCCGCGGCCTCACTCTTCGAGACGCCTGGCTCCCCGTCACCGGCATCACCACGTTGACGTTGGTGGCCTTCGCGCTGGTCTACCCCGCCACCGCGATCGACGTTTATATCTACGCCGCGCGGTCACACCTTCTGACCGACTACGGGCTCAATCCGTCGACGGTCACGCCCGATCGCCTCTGGGACTACGACGCCTACGTCACCTATGCCTCGCAGGAGTGGGCGGACGACACGTCACCCTACGGGCCGCTCTGGAACCTGATCGCGGCGCCGGCCACGGCGTTCGATCGGGAACAGATCGAAATCGCGGTGCTGATCTTCAAGGGCATCATGGTGGCAGGCACCATCGCCACGGCGGCGCTCATCCATGACATCGCCCGTCGTGTTCAGCCCCGGCTCGCGCTCTCCGCCACGCTCGCATGGCTGTGGTGCCCCATCGTGCTCTGGGAGGGCGTCGCCAACGCCCACAACGATGTCCTGTTGATCCTGCTGGTGGTCGCCGCCCTCTGGTACTGGGTGACAGGCCGCGAAGGCGGGGTCGTGCCGCTGCTCGGTGCGGCGGCGCTGTTGAAAGTCGTCGCCGTGATGCTGATCCCGGCCGCGATTGTCGCGATCGTCGCCCGCACCGGCTGGAATCGGCGCCTGCTGACAATCGCCGGGCAAACGGCCGGCATATCTTTGGGGGTGCTATGGGTGGCGTTCGCGCCGTTCTATGACCTTGGCGGGACGATCGACGCGATCCAGTCGCAACGTGGCGTCTGGGTGACCTCGCCCGCCCTGCTGGTGGGGACGATCAAGGACGAGCTGGGCTACGACATCGATTTCGGACCGATCTACGAGCAGTTCAGCACGGGTGTCATCGTGCTCCTCACGGTCGGCGGCGCCATCGTGGCGTGGAAACGGCCCGACGCGCTGGCGCGAATCGGGTACGAGCAGCTCTACTGGTTCCTGCTGCTGGCAACGGCGAACCTGCGACCTTGGTACGTGATCTGGCTGGTGGCGATGGCCGCGGTGCTGCCCCTCGGGATGCCGATGATCCGCGCCGGAGCATGGGCGATCGGCGCGATGGCGTCGTACTACTACACGAGCTGGATTCAGAACTGGACTGATCCGACATGGCTGGAGCGCCAGTCGATCACGCTGGCGATCATGCTGCTGCCGGTGCTCGCTGTGACGGCATGGGGCGCGGTCCGCTCGCTCCGTGACAGGCGCTCCCCCACCGAATCCACCCCGCTTGCCGACCCGGTTCCCGAAGCGTGAGCGCGAACGACATCGCTGCCGGTCGCGCTCGCGAGCTTAGTCTTCGCCGAGGTACGCCTTGCGGACGCCCTCGTTGCGCATCAGCGTATGCGCGTCATCGGCCAGCACGATCTCGCCGGTCTGCATCACGTAGCCCCGGTGCGCGATCGCCAGCGCCATCAACGCGTTCTGCTCGACCAGCAGGACCGT
This sequence comes from uncultured bacterium, assembly GCA_965651105.1. Lineage (GTDB taxonomy): Bacteria > Chloroflexota > Chloroflexia > Thermomicrobiales > UBA6265 > JACCVC01. Next base: position 4,173 of record CBFGRG010000132.1, read on the forward strand.
GGTTCCCTGGGAATTGATGTCCTGAACGATCCGGAAGATCTGTTCGACCAGGATCGGCGCCAGCCCCATCGACGGCTCGTCCAGCAGCAGCACGCGCGGATGCGCCATCAGCGCCCGGCCGATCGCCAGCATCTGCTGCTCGCCACCGGAGAGCGTGCCGGCATTCTGGCTGGTGCGCTCCTTTAGGCGCGGGAACAGGTCAAACACTCGGGTGAGGTCTTCGTCCCGGACAGTGCCATGCACAAACGCGCCCATCTGCAGGTTCTCGAGCACCGACATTCGCGGGAAGATGCGACGACCCTCGGGCGACTGCGCGATGCCAAGCGAAGCGACCTTGTGCGCCGGCATCCCGCTGATCACCTTGCCCTCGAGGCGCACCTGGCCCGTCCGGGGGGTGAGCAATCCCGAGATCGTCTTCAGCGTGGTGCTCTTGCCGGCGCCGTTCGAGCCAATGAGGGTGACGATCTCGCCTTCATTGACGGTGACCGTGATTCCCTTCAGCGCGTGGATGTGCCCGTAATAGGTGTGGACGTCGTCGAGTTCCAGCATCTGGTTCATGCGTTCGTCACCTCGCTCGCGGCGTCCTGCTCCTCCGGGGTGTGGCTCTGCCGGTGCGCCAGTGCCTCGGCGGTCTGCTCGGCGTCCTTGCCGAGATAGGCCTCGATCACCTGCTCGTTGGCGCGAACCTCCTCTGGCGTGCCCTCGGCGATCTTCTGCCCGTGGTCGAGCACGCTGATGTGCTCGGAGATGCCCATCACGACCTTCATGTCGTGCTCGATCAACAGGACCGTCAGGTCCAGGTCCTTCCGCATCTGGTCGAAGAAGCGCGTCATCGCGACCGTTTCCTGCGGGTTCATCCCCGCCGTCGGCTCGTCGAGCAGCAGGAGCTTCGGATCGCTGGCGAGCGCGCGGGCGATCTCAAGCCGCCGCTGGTCGCCGTAACTGAGGTTCTTCGCTGTCGCCTCGGCGTGGCGGCCGAGCCCGACATAGTCGAGCAGCTCGATCGCCCGCACCCGAGAGCGGGCTTCCTCTTCCCGCACACCGGCCGTGCGCAGCATCGCGCCAAGCGCGTTCGCCTTCATTCGGCAGTGCATGCCGATCTGGACGTTTTCCATCGCGGTCATGTTCGCGAACAACCGGATGTTCTGGAACGTCCGGGCGATGCCGGCCTCCATGATCTGATCCGGACGGCGGTACTTCGCCCGTCCCATGTCACTGGCACGGCTGAGCACATCGCCGTTGAAGCGAATTTCACCGCTGGAGGGCCGGTAGATGCCCGCGATCATGTTGAACAGCGTCGTCTTGCCGGCACCGTTCGGGCCGATCACGCTTGAGATCGATCCGCGCGGGATCGTGATCGACACCTGATCGACCGCCACCAGGCCACCGAACCGGCGACTGAGGGATCGGGTCTCGAGAATCGGCTCGGGGCCGACATCGGACGCCGGGCGGGCGGTGCCGGGGGATACCTCTGCAACCATGTTTCGTCCTTACACCTTGCCCTGCACGTCGGCGAGGTCTTCCTGCTGTTGTTCGATGATGTCAGGGTCGTGCGGGTCCATCTCGGCAGCGCGCGCCTTTTGCGGGAAGAGCCCGCCCGGTCGCAGCAGCATCAGCAGGACGAGCGCGAGCCCGAAGATCAGGAACCGGTCGGAGGTGACGCTGTGGTTGGCCATCGCCTCCCACCCGATCTGCTCACCTATCCAGTTGACCGGCGTGCTGAGCTTCTCGGCAAGGATGCGGTCGAAGCTGCCGATGATGATTGCGCCGATGATAACGCCGTAGATGTTGCCAAGACCGCCCAGGATGACCATACAGAGGATGACCACCGAGACGCTGAACTGGAACTGGTCAGGATAGACGACGCCTACGTACCCGGCGTAGACCGATCCCGCGAACCCGGAGAACGACGCGCCGAGCGCGAAGGCCCAAAGCTTTGTCCGGACCAGGTTCACGCCCATGCTCGACGCCGCGATCTCGTCCTCGCGGACCGACTGCCAGGCGCGACCGAGGCGCGAATCGTACAACCTGGTGATCATGAAGAGCGAAACAAGCCCGACACCAAGGATGAGCCAGAACCAGTTGTGCTGATTCTGCGTCGAAAATCGAATCTCGTTGTCGCCCCACAGGGGAATCGTCGCCGGCGCGGCGATCTGACCGATGCCCCGCGGACCGCGAGTGAGCCCGGCAGCATTGGTGAAGAAGTCGGGAACGATCTCGCCGAACCCGAGCGTCACGATCGCGAGATAGTCGCCACGCAGCCGCAGTGTCGGCGCGCCGATAATGACCCCGGAGATCGCGGCGATCACCCAGGACAGCAGCATCGCCGGCCAGAAGTGCTGGAGAAACTCCGGTACCCACCCCTTCAGGACAAAGTAGGAGTTGGGCGAGGTCAGGAACGCCATGCCGTACGCGCCGATGACGAAAAAGGCGACGTAGCCGATATCGAGCAGGCCAGCATAGCCGACCACGATGTTCAGCCCCATCGCGAGGATGACGAACACGAACATCGGAATCAGGCTGCCCATCAGCCCGAGGCCGAGCGCCTGGTCGACGAACGGATAGAGCGCGACGAGGAACGCGCCGATGATCACCCACCGAAGTCGCTGGCGGTCTTCCAGCTGGCGGCGATGGAACCACCGCTCGGCGCGGGCAGCGACCGACGGCGCGGTCGATGCGGAAACTGCCATGTCGGGACAACCTTTCTGACGCTAGACCTTTTCGGTGGTGCTGTCGCCGAAGATGCCGGCGGGTCGGAAGACGAGGACAAGCACGAGGATCGAGAAGATCACGGTGTTCGTCCACTGGCTGCCCCAGCCATCGATGTAGAGCCCCAGGAAACCGTCACTCATCGACCAGATGATGCCGATGAGGATACCGCCGATCACCGCGCCAGCGAGATTGCCGATGCCGCCGAGCACGGCCGCGGTGAACGCGTACAACCCGTATTGAAAGCCCATGTTGAACCGGGCGGAGTTGTTGTACAGCAGGGCAACCAGTCCGGCCGCGCCCGCGAGCGCGCCGCCGAGCCAGAAGGCGATACCGATCGTCCGGTTGATATCGATCCCCATCAGCGCGGCCGCCTCACGATCCTGCGCGGTCGCGCGCATCGCGGTACCGAGCCGGGTTCGATAGACGAACCAGGTCAGTCCGATGAGCATGGGCATCGTGACCACGATCACGAACAGGTCCATCAACGTGATCCGCAGGGTGCTGTCCGCGAACCAGTCGCGAAGGATCGGCCACTCCTTGAGGATGTTGTAGGTACGCCACTCGAACGGAATGATCTGTGGCGCGGTGAAGGGGTTGGACCCCTTCCAGTAGATCCCCAGGTTTTGCAGGATGAAACTGACGCCGATGGCGGCGATCAATGGCGCGAGCCGCGGCGCGTTGCGCAGCCGCCGGTATGCAACCCAGTCGATGCCTCGGTTGAGTACAGCACTGAAGATCATCGACGCGACCAGCGCGATCAGCATGATCGCGATGATGGTGCTCGCCGAATCCTCGCCGGTCACACCTGTCAGCGTGATCACGGTCGCGGCAAAGAAGGAACCCATCATGAAGACTTCGCCGTGGGCGAAGTTGATCAGCTCGATGATGCCGTAGACGAGGGTGTACCCGAGAGCAACGAGCGCGACGAGCGATCCGGTGGCCAGGCCGATTATGAGGAACTGAAAGAAAAGCGTCCATTCCATCGCGATTGTCACCGTCTCCAGCCGAACGATCATCGCGTCCGGGTGTCCGCTTGACGGCGGGCCC
>CBFGRG010000133.1:0-7858 GCA_965651105.1 uncultured bacterium
CCCTGGGCGAGCCGTTCATCGAGCGCGACACGTTCGCGATATCGCTGGTGGTGCCGATCCAGAACTCGGGTAATGTGCGCTTGGCGCCGAGCGGCGATTTGGTCGTCACCAGTGATGACGGCGTCGAGGTGACCAGGTCGTCGATAGAGCTCGGCACGGTCTACGCGGGCCATGCGACGTTGATCCACATCCCGATTCCCGATCAGCTTCCGCCGGGAGATTATCTCGTCTCCTTCGACCTGACCGATGCGGAGACGGGCACGTCCGACGCCATCACAAGCGCCCCGATTTCGATCGCGCCGCCCGCGACGCCCGAGGCGGAACCCGCATTCACCGTCGACGAGGCATCGGTGACGCCGAACGGCGACCCGGTGCAATTCGCGGATGCGTCCGCCACGATGGTCAACAACGGATCGGACATCCCGACCGGCAATGTCAGCCTCATCGTGATGCGTGACGGCGAAGAGGTGGAGCGCTATCCGCTCGCCGAGGGCAAGGCGCTCCCGCTGGGCAGCACCGGCGTCGGCCAGCGCTACATCCCGGTCGATGGCTGGCAGCCGGGAACGTGGACCTTTGCGCTGGAAGTTTCAGCAGTGAGCGGGGATACCGAAACAGTGATCGCCACGGTCGAGATTCCCGACGGCATCATCATCCCATAGGGGCGGGAAGGGGGCGTCCGGTCAGCGACCTCGCGTCGTGGCGATGCGCATCCGCCCCCACCCACATCCGGGCACGGGTGTTCGGGCCAGAGCGGCAGGTCGAGCCGTCAGGTGGGCTTGCCGCTCCCGGATCGTTGGCCTAGACGACGGTGTCGTGGAGTTTCGACAGCAGCACCAGCGTGCTGGCGGTGAACCAGGGGCGCCAGGCGGGATCGTAGGGCGTCGGCCAGCCGCCGTCGTCCTGCTGGTCGGCGAGCACCGCATCGATCACTTTCACGATGTCGTCTCGCTCCAGCCGCACGATCAGGTCGGGACCGCCCCCGACCGCGTGCTCCAGGGCGTGTTCGGCGTCGCCGAACGAGTTCGCCGCGATGCCGCGCGCCACCCCGTCAGCCAGCGCGTCCAGCCACAGCTCCCGGTCCGCCACGTCGATATGCGCGACGTACTCGACGATCGGCAGCATCGGGTAGAAGTCGCCCGATCGCGCCTGATCCAGCGTCGCCCGCTCGTCCCAGAGTGTCGCGACCCGCGCCAGCATCTCCGGTGTCGCGATGCCGAGCGCGTGTGTCAGGCCGGCGACCGAGCAGGATGGGTTGAGGCTCGGGAACTCCCACGCGGCGAACCACGGCGCGAGGTCGTTCTCGTAAACCTCCGGTGGGAAATGCCAGTCCCCGTCCGCGTGTTGATTTTGCGCATACCACTCGCCGAGCGACCGTGCGATCGGGCTGGTGTCGCCATCGCGCAGCGACAGCATCACGTGCATCGCGAGACGGCCAGCGAAGGCGTTGCTCACCGGCGCCTTGATATCGACTTCCAGCCCGCTGAACCCACCGTCCGGTCGCTGGTACGTCGCCAGCGCATCCAGCACGGCATGTGCGGGGCCATCGTGCCAGCGATGCCGCACCCAGGCGGCGCCGAGCGGGTACCCCGATCTCTCCAGAAACGGGATCGCGCGGTCGGCGGCGTGACGAATGGCGACGGTACGCTCGTCAGTGAAGATCGGGTCTGTCATTCCTCGTCCTCGATGCCGTCGTCGTCGGTTTCGATCAGCGCGTCATCATCGTCCGTATCGTCGTCCAGCTCGGCGATGGGAGTGAATCCGAGCGCCAGTGATTGGGCGACGATGCCGCGTCGCAGCTGCCGGATCGCCTCGTCCAGCTTCGGCAGCAGGGTGTGGTCGGGCCGGACGTCGAGCAGCATGTCGCGCACCTGCCGCAGCAGGTCGATGGTCTTGTTGAACGTGATGACGAGGTCGCCTTCGGACAACTCCAGCGATTCACCGATGTCGGCCATCGACTCACCACGGCACCAGGCCAGCGCCGCGCCGTAGAAGTTCGGATTGTGCCCCTCGGAGATGAAGAGCTTGTGGTCGCGCTCCTCGCCGATGATGTCGCGTTCGAGATCCTCCAGCTTGTCGCGCAGGTGAATCAGTCGATTCGAGAGCATGAAGTGGTTGGGATAGCGATACTCGCGGTCGAAGCTGTACCAGGAGAAAACGTCGGCCAGCTCATCGGGCGTGAGCGGGTCGAGCAGTCCGCGGTCGATCAGCTCGCAGAGGATCAGGCCGTCGTTGTCGAAAACATCGGCCAGCATATCGGCTTTCGGCGTCGGGTAGCCCTGGCGCATGTAGCTGAACCGGTGGAGCACGTCCCGAATGCCGCGGATCACGTTGCGGATGCGCATCTCGTCGGCGAGTGTCTGCCGCTCCAGCGCGTCGGCCAGCTGCGCGCGCTCGCGTTCCAGTCGGTCGCGGTCGCGCTGGTTGCGCCGGTGCTGCTTGCGGACCTCGCAGGTGTGACAGGGATGGGCTTCTCGCGCGTTGCGGGCGGCCTCCAGCTCCTCCTCCGCCGCGCGATACGCTGCTTCCAGCGATGCAGTCTCGACACGCCGTCGCTCCCACTCCGCTTCTCGATGCTCCTCGGCCATCTGGTCGAGATCCGGCACCTCGATCGTGGCGAACCCGGCCAGCATCGCCGGCACGTCGACACCCTCCAGCGCAGCGCGCGCGTCGGCTGCCGTGGCTGGCTCGCCGATCTCTTCGGGCACTTCGGCGACGAGGTCGGTGAGATAGTCAACCTCGCGGTACTCGCCGATCTGGACGACCGAGCCATCGTCACGACGCAGGGCGATACCGACGCCGGTGTCGTGACCCCGGCCCAGGAAAATCAGCCAGCCGCGCTCCTGATGGTGCAGCACCAACCCCGGCGGGGCGGTGCGGAAGATGCGGCGAATCGCCTGCCGGGTTGGGCGCGGCCACGGCGACGAGGTGCTGGTCGCATGCTCTGCGTCCCGCAGGGCTTTTCGGGCTCGCCGCTCCTGTGTCTGGAGTGACTGCATCACGCGCGACCTGGCGGAGTAGTCGTCAAGCAGGGCATCGCCATCGGGGTAGCCGATCAGGCATCCCGCCGGCACGCCCTGCAGGTCGCTCTCGACCTCGAGGATGTCGTGCTCGATCAGGCGGATCCGCTGGCTCGCCTGGTACTGCGCGAGGCTGCGTTGAAGCATCTGCCGCACGCGCTCGCCCTGGGGCGGGTCCCAGAGGTTCAGCACGGTGTTGTAGCGGATCGCGAAGGCCGATTGCACCGGCAGCAGCGGCCCGATCGCGACGTCGAGCATTTCATTGAACGGAATCCACGGTGAGTAGAGGATCACGACGTGCCCGAACGCATCCATGCCGCGGCGCCCGGCGCGACCGGCCATCTGCTGGAATTCGTTGGGGATCAACGTCCGCTTCTGGCGACCATCCCACTTCGACATCCGGCCGACGACGACCGTGCGGGCCGGCATGTTCACCCCGAGCGCAAGCGTGTCGGTGGCGAACACGACCTGCATCAGGCCTCGCCCGAACAGCACCTCGACGAGCTGCTTGAGCACCGGTAGCAGTCCGGCGTGGTGGAAGCCGATGCCCTTGCGGGCGAGCGACTGGATCACCTGCACCTGGTCGAGCGCGCGGTCTTCCTCGCGGAGGGTAGAGATGTATGTCTCCAGGATGTGGTCGATCTGGGCGGCCTGGTCGTCGGTGACGGAGAGCGGGTACGTCGCCGCGAGCCGTTCGGCGAACGCTTGGCAATCGTTACGGCTGAAGAGGAAGTAGATCGCCGGCAACATGTCTTCGGCTTCGAGCTGCTCGACGATCTCGTGTGGTTGGGGCTCCAGCACCTCGGCGCGCTCGCGACCTCTCCGACCCCGCCCGTGCTGGCGGCGCAGCTCCCCGCCGATGCGCGAGAAGTCGGCGATGTGCTCGCCGTTGTGGTCGATCACCGGGTGCATCTCGCCATTGTGGAAGAAATAGAGCGCCAGCGGCACCGGGCGCGCGGTGTGGGTTTCGAGCCGCACCGGTCGGTGGGTGCGGCTGATCCACCCTGCAATCTCGTCGGCGTTGGTCACTGTCGCCGAGAGGCAGATGAGCTGGATGTGCTCGGGACAGAGGATGATCGACTCTTCCCAGGTCGTGCCGCGTTCGGGATCGGCGAGGTAGTGGATCTCGTCGAAGATGATGGTCTCAACATCGTCGAGCTCCCACGGGCTTTGCAGCAGCATGTTCCGCAGGATTTCCGTGGTCATCACCAGCACGCGCGCCTCGCGATTTTCGGTGACGTCGCCGGTCAGCAGGCCGACGTCATCGCCGTAGATCGCGCGGAGGTCGCGAAACTTCTGGTTGGACAGCGCCTTGATCGGCGCGGTGTAGAGCACCCTGCCCGTACCCCGGAAGGACGCGTAGACGCCGTATTCGGCGACAACGGTCTTGCCGGAGCCGGTCGGCGCCGCGACCATCACCGAATCGCCGCGCTCGAACGCGGCGATAGCGGCACGCTGGAACGGATCGAGCGGGAAGGGATAGAGCGCCTCGAACTGGTCGATGCGCGCGTCGATCGCGGGGTCGGCGGCGGTGGGGGAGAGGACGTCGATGTCGTCGTCCAGCCCGGGATCGTGCCCGACGGGGATGTTGGTTGTGACGCGCGGTTCGGTCATGTTGTGTCGTGTCTTTCTCAGACGCTCGGCGCTGCACGTTGTCGTCCGGTAGCCGCATGAACCTTACCAGAGCGGCTGGTGGTTGACTCCGAATCGCCGTAGCAGGAAGACGCCTTGACCGCGCAGCTCCCGTTCGGTGGAGTCAGGATGCCCAGGGGCCTATGTCGCCTATTCGTCTGGCGACCGCTCGTCGATGATCCAGCCGCCGTAGTATGGGTCCTCTTCCGGTCCCACTCGGTGCCCGTCAACGGTGGCATCGACTCGGGCGGGGTAAAACGCGATGCCGTGCTGGATTGCCTCGAAGTCCGCCTTCGGCTCGGGATAGCACCACGCCGCCGCTTCGGCACGCCTGCCGTCATCGAGGGTGATGTTGTAATAGTGCGCGATTCCCTTGTGCGGGCATTCGGTCTGCTGCTCGATCGCCTCAAGCAGCTCCACCCGAACGTCCTCCGGCACGATGTAAAACACAGGCGGGTGCCCCGTCTCGGTTACCCGAATCGCCCGGCGACTCTCGGCAATCGTCTCGCCGCCGAACCGGACGACGACGTGCCGCTCATCTGTCTCGATGCGGGCTGTCTCGGTGTTGATATGCGATTCCTGGGATTGCATCCTGCGGTAGCCTTTCTGCGCGATGGGTAGCACTGACCTCATGGTGGTGTTATAGCCGAAGCCCGGAGAACGGGTGCAACGAGTCCGTAGTGGCGGCGAGGATCGCGGAATGAAGGTTGGCATCAACACCTCGTTGCGGGCGGAGGGTGGCGATTTTCGCCAGACCGGGGTGAGTCGCTACGTGACGGAGCTCACTCGCGCGCTCAAGGACATCGCCGGCCCGAGTGATCGTGTGATCGAGCTCGGTCGCCGGCTGGGGCCGGTGCGAAACCGCCCCGGCACCCGGATCGCCTGGGAGCAGACGCTGCTCGCCGCCGACATCGCTCGCCACCGGCTTGACGTGTTCCATGGCCCGGTCAATGCGCTGCCTGTCCTAAGGCGGACCCCAGGCGTCGTCACCGTTCACGACCTGGCGTTTCTGCGTTATCCGCAAAGCGTTCCCAGGGGGCGTCGGGCGTGGCTGGTCGGGGCGATTCGCCACAGCGCGCGAGTGGCGGACCGCATCATCACCGTATCGCAACACACCGCCGACGATCTGGTCGCCTGGCTCGGCATCGAGGCCGCGCGTATTTCAGTGATCCCCCTGGCGGCATCGCCCGGTATCCGCCGGCTGACCGGCGCCGAGCTGCGCGTCTTCCGCCTCAAATACGATCTGGAGCGGCCGCACGTCCTCGCCGTTGGTACGCTGGAACCGCGCAAGAACCTCGCCATGTTGCTGCGTGCCTTCGCCGCGATCCGCGACGAAGTGCCGCACAGGCTGGTGCTCGTCGGCCCGGAGGGGTGGCTCAACGACGAGCTGCACGAGACGGTGCGGGACCTCGACCTTGGGGATCGCCTGGTGATGACCGGCTTTGCCGACGACGCGACGCTCGGCGGCTGGTACAGCTCCGCCGACCTGGTTGCGTTTCCATCGAAATACGAGGGGTTCGGGCTGCCTTTGGTGGAGGCGATGGCGTGCGGCGCGCCGGTGCTGGCGTCGAATGCATCCGCGCTGCCCGAGGTCGGTGGCGACGCGGCGGTCTATGCCGAACCGGGCGATCAGGCGGCATGGTCGTCGGCGATGCTCGACCTCCTCAACGATCCCGAACGACGGGCGCGGCTAAGCGAAGCCGGTTTGGCACGAGCGGCCAGATTCTCATGGGAGGCGACCGCCGAGGCGACGTGGGCGGTCTACCGGGAGGTGGCGGGGTGATGGAGACCGTGCGCGATGTCGGCGAGTTCGGCCTGATTGACCGGCTGGTGGCGGCGCTGCCCCCGGAAGCGAGATCGACCGGCGACGGCGTGATCGTCGCCAGCGGCGATGATGCAGCCGTAATGCGTCTCGCCTCCGGCGAGGTCCAGGTCGTCACGACCGATGCACTGATCGAAGGCAACCACTTCCGGCTCGACTGGACCGACTGGGAATCGCTCGGCCACCGGGCCCTGGCGGTCAATCTCTCCGATATCGCCGGGATGGGGGCGCTGCCATCTGTCGCCGTGGTGACGCTCGGGCTGCGCGGCGACGAGCTGGTGACCGACCTCGAGGCACTGTATCGCGGGCTGGGCGCGCTCGCGAAGCGGTGCGGCACGATCGTCGTCGGCGGCGACATCGTCCGTGTCACGGGCGAGCGGCTGATTTCGGTGACGGCGATGGGGCGGGCGAAGGAGGGGAGGATGCTGCTCCGTTCCGGGGCGCGCCCGGGCGATGCGATTGGGATCACCGGCACGATCGGCGCGGCCGCGGCCGGGCTCGAGATCCTGCGCGATCCCGATCGGTTCGTCGGTCGGACGACCGCCGAGCGGCTGGTGCGGGCGCATCTGCGTCCCGAACCGCGAATCGACGCGGGGCAGCTCCTGGTCGAGCATGGCGCGACCGCGGCGATGGACCTCAGCGATGGGCTTGCCGGCGATCTGCCGAAAATCCTCGCGGCAAGCAATGTCTCGGCGGAAATCTCGGTCGATCGATTGCCGGTGATCGCGGCGGTGCGAGCGTTGTTCCCGGGCCGCTGGCGAGACCTGGCGCTTCGTGGTGGCGAGGATTTCGAGCTGCTGTTCATGCTCCCGCCGGAGCGCTGGGAGGCAATGGCGGTCGACGCCGAGCTGCGTGGTATCACGGTCACGCGGGTCGGCACCGTGACCGAGGCGAGCGATCATCCGGAGCTGTGGCTGGTGGATCCCGACGGCAGCCGCGAGCGCCTGACCCACGGCGCTTTCGACCATTTCAGGTGACGGTGCCTGCTGTGCCGATCTCCGTAGACCCGGACTTGTTCTCTCATCTTTCCCCACATTGCGAGGGCTTGGAGGCGGGGACGCGCCGGCGCCAGGGTCCGGCCAGCCGGTGCACGCGCCCCCCCAACCAGCCCTGCCCCCGTCATGCACGGTCACGGGCGTCCCGGTGGCCACGTGCGTGGCGGCCGACGGTTCGCCTTCGGACGCGGATCGCCCCGACGGGGGGGCGATGCAACCGGGATGGGGGTAACGGAGGAGCTGGTGCTCTCCGGGTCCGAGCCCGACGCCTCGGTCGCCTCCCCCCGGTCGCAACGCCCCGTGTCATCCTGAGCGAAGCCCCCACAGGGGGCGGAGCCGAAGGATCTCGTGCCTGCCGGATCGCCTGCCCCGAGCGCCAGAGATCCTTCGGC
>CBFGRG010000134.1:0-7819 GCA_965651105.1 uncultured bacterium
CCAATATTGCATCGTGGCCCGATGCCAACGATCGGGACTTGTGCTCTCCTGCGCAACCGCGCAGTGGGCGCGGGTCTACGCGTTGGCGACGCCGCCGTCAGGGATTCCCGACTGTCACCATCGTCTGGCGGGCGATCTCGAGCTCTTCGTTGGTCGGGATGACCAGCACCGCCACGGGCGAATCGTCGGTCGAGATGCGGCCGTCCGCGCCGGGCGCCGCGTTGCGATCCGGATCGACGACGATACCCATCGGCTCCAGCCCGGCCAGCGCCGCCGATCGAATCTCGGCCGCGTTCTCGCCGACGCCTGCCGTGAACGCGATCGCGTCCAGCCGCCCGAGCTGGGCGAAATACGCCCCTACGTAATGACGGATTCGGTGGCAATACACGTCGACCGCGAGTTGTGCACGCGGCTCCCCCCGTTTCGCCGAGACCAGCACGTCCCGCATGTCCGAGCTGCCTGTCATTCCCAGCAGCCCGCTGCGCCGATTGAGCAGGTCGTCCATCTGCGGGGCGGTCATGCCATCCTGCCGGTGCAGGTGAAAGAGGATGCCAGGGTCGATGTCGCCGCTGCGGGTGCCCATCACCAGGCCCTCCAGGGGCGTCATGCCCATCGAGGTGTCGATCGACTCGCCGCCGCGCACCGCGCAGGCGGAGACGCCGTTGCCGATGTGCAGCACGATCGTGTTGACGTCCTCCAGTGGACGATCCAGCAGCTCCGCGGTTCGCTCGGAGACGTACTTGTGCGAGGTGCCGTGGAACCCGTACCGGCGGATGCGGTGCTCGGCCGCGAGATTGGCGTCGATCGCGTAGGTGTACGCCTCGGGCGGCAGCGTGCGGTGAAACGCGGTGTCGAACACGGCCACGTGCGGCAGGTTCGGGAACGTCGCTCGGGCGGCGCGGATGCCGAGCAGGTTCGGCGGGTTGTGCAGCGGCGCCAGCGGGCTCAACTCCTCGATCGCGGCGATGACGGCATCGGTGATGCGTGTCGGCTGGACGAATCGCGCGCCCCCCTGAACGACGCGGTGGCCGACAGCGGCGATCGGCACCTCGTCGAGGTCGGGACCGAATCGCGCGCAGGTTTCGAGCATCGCCTCGAAGCCGGCGATGTGGTCGAGCACCGGTCGCTCCATCTCGCGCTTCTCGCCGTCCGGACCGGTGTGTACGACTTTCCCCCGATCGGTGCCGACGCGCTCGATCAACCCCTTCGCGAGGCGCTCCTCGGTGTCGGGATCGATGATCTGGTACTTGATCGACGATGAGCCGGAGTTGACGACCAGGATGACACTCATGCCTCCTCCTGCGCCTGGATGACGGTGATCGCGACGGTGTTGACGATGTCCTTGACCAGCGCGCCGCGCGAGAGGTCGTTGATCGGCTTCCGCAGCCCCTGCAACACCGGGCCGATCGCGACCGCCCCGGCGCTGCGCTGCACCGCCTTGTAGGTGTTGTTGCCGGTGTTGAGGTCCGGGAAGATGAACACCGTCGCGCGACCTGCCACCTCGGATTCCGGCATCTTCGTCCGCGCCACCGTTGCGTCGGCGGCGGCGTCATATTGGATCGGCCCTTCCACCGGCAGCTCCGGCGCACGCCGCTGCACCAGCTCGGTCGCCGCCCGGACCTTTTCGACCTCGGTGCCGCTGCCGGACTCGCCGGTGGAGTAGGAGAGCATCGCCACCCGCGGCTCGACGCCGAACCGTTTCGCCGTTTGCGCTGACGAGATGGCGATGTCGGCCAATTGCTCGGCGGTGGGGTTCGGGTTCACCGCGCAGTCACCGTAGACAAGCACTCGATCCTCCAGGCACATGAAGAAGACGCTGGAGACGATCGAGACGCCTGGCTCGGTCTTGATCACCTCGAACGCCGGCCGGATCGTGTGCGCGGTGGTGTGCCTCGCCCCGGAAACCATGCCGTCGGCCAGGCCCTGCTGCACCATCATCGTCCCGAAATAAGAGACGTCGGTGACGATATCGCGGGCCTGCTCCAGCGTGATGCCCTTGTGGGCGCGCAGCTCGGCGTAGACCGAGGCGAACTGCTCGCGCAATTCGGGATCGGTCGGGCTGAGAACTTCCGCGCCGGCAATGTCGATACCGAGACGGGTGGCGCGGTCGCGAATCTCCTCCTCATCGCCGAGAATCGTCAGCCTTGCCGCCTGCCGCTGGAGCAGCGTGCTGGCCGCGCGCAGGATGCGGTCGTCTTCGCCCTCCGGCAGCACGATGTGCTTCGGATCGGCTCGGGCCCGCTCCAGCAGCCGATATTCGAACATCAGCGGTGTGACGATATCGTCGCGGGCGACCTCGAGCATCGCGAGCAGCCGGTCGCAGTCGACGTGCTTGTCGAACAGGGCGAGGGCGATGTCGGTCTTGCGCTGGGAGTCGGCTGCGAGGCGGCCACGCGTGCGGGTGACGCGAAAGACGGATTCGAAGGTATTGAGGTCGGTCGCGACGATGGGCAGGTCGCTGGCGACGCCGGCGATGAGCCGCTCGATCACCGGCGAGACTTCGAATCCCCCGTTCATGATGATGCCGGAAAGCGGCGGGAAGGTCTCGGATCCGTGGGCCATCATCAGCGCCACCAGCACCTCGGAGCGGTCGCCGGGCACGATCACGGCGGCGTCGGGCTCGAGCCGCCGCAGCACGTTCTCCATCGACATGCCGGAGACGACGACGCTGAGCGCTTCTCGATCGAGTAGTTCGGCGTCGCCCCGGTAGAGCGTGCCGTCGAGCGCATCCATCAGCGCCCGCAGTGTCGGCGCGACGAGTACCCGGTCCTCCGGCAGCGCCCAAACCGCGATTTCGCCGAGATCGGCGACGGCGCGCTCGATGGCGGACACGATCGCATCGAGGCGCTCGCCATCGACCCGGTTGGCGATCACGGCGAACAGCTGGGCGTGCTCGGCCTCGAGCTCGGCGACGGCGATCTCGGTCGCCTGGTAGATCTCGTCCGGCGTGCGGGCCGGACCGGCGATGACCTGGGTGTTGGCGGGGGTGTTCTCGTCGTGGCCGCGGCCGCCGAGCACGAGCAGCACTGGCGCGCCGAGGTTGGCGGCGACCCGCGCGTTGTAGGCGAGCTCGGTCGGGGTGGCCACGTCGGTGTAGTCGGAGCCGAGGATGACCATCACGTCGTAGTCGGGCTCGATTTGCTTGTACCGCACCACGATCTGCGAGAGCGCGCCCTCCGGATCGGCGTGGACCTCGGAGTAGGTTGCGCCGATGTAGCGCGACGCCGGGCCCGGCATCCACAGGTGCTTCAGCAGGAACTCGAGGATGTAGTCGGACTGGTCGTCGCCGCGCGAGACCGGGCGGAAGAGCCCGATGGTGCGCCCCGAGCGTTTCAGTGCCTCGATCAGGCCGAGCGCGATGGTCGACTTGCCCGTGTTGCCTTCCGCCGAGGTGATGAAGATGCTTCGCGCCATGCGTCGAGCCTCCCGGTTGCTGATCGGCCAGCGGCGCCTGCAACGCCACTCCGCGCTCACAAGTTTACTGGCTGGGTCGTTCCCGAATTCCCGAAAACGTGCCTGCCGATGATCGGTCCGGCAAACCGCATGCTTCCTGGGGCCGTAGGGATGGGGTAGGAGGATGCGTCGGGAGTGATGCCGGCGTGACACCCGGCGCCCGCACCAATGTGGTCGCTATATCAGGAGGTTGGATTGACAGTCCGATTGAATCGCATGATGAGCCGCCGCAGGCTGGTTGCCGGTTCCATAGCCGGGATGTTCGCGGGAGCCGCGGTGGCGGTGCCCGCCAGCACGAGCGGCCAGATTTATCCTGGCACGAGCGTCCACGGTATCGATGTCTCGCGCAAGTCGCCCACGGCCGGCGAAGCGCTGCTGCGGGCAGCCTTCGCTCCGCTGGAGCACCACGCCGTGACGTACACGTTTGAAGGGCAGGCGTGGGAGCTCAGTCTCGCCGAAATCGGCATGGAGATCGACTACGAAGCCATGATCGCCTGTGCGATGGAGCATGGCCGCGACGGTTCGGTGATCGATCGCTACTCGGCGTGGATGGAAACGGAGCCTCGCGATGTACCGCTGGTGCTGAAGCGTGACGAGAGTGTCTTGCGGTCGGTGCTGGAGGGTATTGGTGAGGAGCTGGCAATCAGCCCCACGGACGCACAGCTCGTCGCGGAGGGCGGTGTCGTGTCGATCGTCGATCCTGTCCCGGGTCGAGCGCTGGATGTCGAACAGGCCATCGCCGACACGAAGCGAGATGTCTGCGACGCGCGCACCGCAACCGTGACACTCGCCACGCGCCCCGTCAGCCCGGAGGTCACCGCGGACGACCTGGCAACCGCCGCGCGCGACGCTGAACGGCTCGTTGGCGCGCCGGTGCTGTTCACCCACGAGGGTGAGGCCTACCCGGTGAGCGCCGATGATCTCGCAGCGGCACTTGTCGTCGAGAAAGGGCGAGAGGGGCGGATCGATGTTGCGGCGCTGGCTTCCCGGCTCGACGCGATCGCGGCCGCGGTTTCCAGGGCGCCACACAACGTGATGCTGGGGTGGTCAGACGGTCCCTGGGTCGTCGCGGAGGATGTCGATGGGCAGGAGGTCGACCGGGAGGCCCTGGAGGCGACCCTGGTCGAGCTCGCCGGCTCCACTACGCGGACGGCTCCGCTGCCGATGCGGCCCGTGCGCGCCGCGGCGCGGGTTGACAACATCGACGAGCTCGGTCTCGACGGCCACATCGCCTCCGGATCGTCATCGTTCGCTGGTTCGTCCGAGGCGCGTTACGCCAACGTGGTGGTGTCGGCGGACAACATCTCATACAAGCTGGTTCCGCCTGGCGGGCGCTTCTCGTTCAACGACCTGCTCGGACCGATCACCGAGGAGAACGGTTTCGTTCCCGGCAGCATCATTCAGGGGGACTGGGCCGCGACGGACATCGGCGGTGGTGTCTGCCAGGTGTCGACGACGGTGTTCCGGGCGGCGGCGAACGCGGGATTCCGGTTTGCCGAGTGGCACCCGCACAGCTGGCGGCTCGGTTTCTACGAGCAGGATGGCTCTCCTCCGGGCTTCGACGGCGCGATCTATCAGTCAGACACCCCTGACGGATGGGAGCTGGACCTCGTCTTCGAGAACCCGCTCGACTCGTGGCTGCTGCTGGTGATGGTTGTCGATGGCGGTGCGGTGAGCGCGCACTTCTACGGCCGAGATCCGGGCTGGACCGTCGAGCTTGGCGAGGCGCGACTGGGGGAGCCGAAGCCGATTCCGGAGCCGGTCGAGCGCGTGAATCCGAAGCTGGCGCCTGGCGAGCGTGTCAAGGTCCAGAACGCGCAGGCCGGTGTCATGGTTCGCATCCGGCGGACGGTGACGGCGGCGGATGGCAGCGTGATTGCCGACGGTGACTTCGTTTCGGACTATCGCTCGGTGCCCGAGGCGTGGGAGATCGGTCCACGGTAGGAGTGTCCGGTCGAGGCAAGCGCTGACTGGAGTGAGCATGACGAACGCCAACCGGCGGGTGCCGCCGGACATTCCCGCGCTGCTGACGGCGCTCTGGAAGCATGCGGTGGAGTTCGTGCTCGTCGGGTCGTTGGCTGTTGAGGCATGGGGAGCCGATGTCGGCACGCCCGGTGACCTGGATATAGTACAGGCGCTCGATCGGGACAACCTCGTGCGGCTCGCGGCGGCGATGGAGTCGGTCGAGGCGCGATCATGGCCCGTCACCGGGCGGTGGGAGCCGCACGGCGACGAGACCCGCTGGGTCGAGTTCGGCGACGACAATCCCCGCCGCGGAAAGCCGCTGCCGCCGCCCGATCCCGACGATGTGTCGACCTACGATTCCCTGTTCTCGACAATCCACGGCGAGCTGGACATCGTCCCGCGTATCAGTGGCACGTACGACCACCTCGCGCCCCCGACGGCGGTCCTGACGGTTCATGGCGTCAATGGTGTGCGGGTGACGAGCATTGCCGACCTCCTTGCGCGTCTGACCGTGCCGCGCAGGAAGAAGGACGCGGCTCGCGTCGCCGTCCTTCGCCAGCGCCAGCGGGAGCTGCTGGAAGGCGGATCAGGCTGATCGACCACCCGGTACAATGCCTCCCAGCAGTCGATGGGGATTGGAAGGGGCAGCGAGGCATGACCGAGGTAGACGTCGAGAAGCAGCTGGCAGGCGGTAGCGGTACGCGGACCAAGGCCGAGCATCTCGCCGACCTTCGTGACGAGATGTCGGCGCAGGAGACCGCCGCGCGCGAACGGCAGGAGGGGCGCGGCAAGCGCAGCGCGCGGGATCGCGTCCTGCACCTCCTCGACGACGGGTCGTTCACCGAGCTCGACGCCTTCGTGCGCCACCGCGCCTCACAGTTCGGCATGGCCGAAAAGCGCCCGTTCGGTGACGGCGTCGTGACTGGCTTCGGCACCATCGATGGCCGCAAGGTAGCGGTCTTCTCCCAGGATTTCACCGTGTTCGGCGGCTCGCTGGGTGAGGCGTTCGCCGAGAAGATGGTGAAGTTGATGGACCTGGCCGAATCGTACGGCTGTCCGATCATCGGCATCAACGACTCCGCCGGGGCGCGCATCCAGGAGGGCGTCGAAGGACTGGCCGGTTACGGCGATGTCTTCTTCCGCAACGTCCGCCTTTCGGGGGTCGTGCCACAGATCTCGGTGATCGCCGGACCGTGCGCCGGCGGCGCGGTGTATTCGCCGGTGATGACCGATTTTACCTATATGGTCGAGGGCATCGGCCGGATGTTCATCACCGGGCCCGACGTGATCAAGACGGTCACCGGCGAGACGGTCGATCCCGAGGAGCTCGGCGGAGCGGCGACCCACACCGGAGTCAGCGGTGTCGCGCACTTCACTGCGTCTGACGAGGACGATCTCGTCGAGCAGGTGCGCTACCTCTTGTCATTCCTGCCCTCGAACAATCTCGATGACCCGCCCTGGTTCCAGCCAGACGACGATCCCGAGCGGGAGTCGCCGGCGCTCGACGCCCTCGTGCCGGAGGCGAGCAACAAGCCATACGACATGCACGTGGTGCTGGGCGAGGTGCTCGACGACGGCGAATTCTACGAGGTGCAGCAGAGCCACGCGCAGAACCTGATCGTCGGCTTCGGCCGGATCGACGGGCATCCGGTGGGTGTGGTGGCAAACCAGCCGAGCGTGCTGGCCGGTACGCTGGACATTGATGCGTCGGTCAAGGGGGCGCGATTCGTGCGGTTCTGCGATGCCTTCAACATCCCGATCGTCACGTTCGTCGACGTCCCGGGATTCCTGCCCGGGACCGATCAGGAGTACCGCGGCATCATCCGGCATGGATCCAAGCTGCTGTTTGCCTACTGCGAGGCGACGGTGCCGAAGCTGACGGTGATCACCCGCAAGGCCTACGGGGGAGCATACGTCGTGATGGCGAGCAAGCACACCGGCGCGGACTTCAACCTCGCCTGGCCAACAGCGGAGGTGGCGGTGATGGGCCCAGAGGCGGCCGTCGGGCTGGTGTTCCGGCGCGAGCTGGCCGACCTCGACGATCCGGAGCATCGCAAGAAGGAGCTGGTGCAGGAGTACGAGGACCTCTTCGCGAGCCCCTACCAGGCAGCATCACGAGGCTATATCGATGACGTAATCGAGCCGCGGGAGACGAGGAAATGGCTGGTCCGAGGGTTGGCGATGGCGCGGAGCAAGCGAGCGTCGGCGCCGCGTCGCAAGCATGGGAATATCCCGCTGTGAGCGACCAGACACGTTCCCCGGATTTCCGTATCAGCGTAAAACCAGAGCCTTCGCCGGAGGTCATGGTCGCGATCGTTGCGGCCGTTCGTAGTCGACGATCACGCCAACCGGCCGCTCCCCAGCCTGCGCCTCACCAGCCGAGCCGCTGGGCGATGGCGGG
>CBFGRG010000135.1:0-7803 GCA_965651105.1 uncultured bacterium
CCGATCGTCCCCACGTTCACGTGCGGCTTCGTCCGCTCAAACTTCTGCTTGCTCACGCGATCTCTCCCTGGGCGTCATGCGCCCGAACTGTCCACCGGAGCTGCGCCGCCCCGGCTGTGAGGCAGAGCGAGCCACGCGGCTCGCCCCGACCGCTCATATCAGCCGCGGCTCGCGGCCTTCTCCACAAATTCCTGTGCCAGGTTGTCCGGCAGCGGCGCGTAGTGGTCGAACTCCATCGAGCTCACCGCGCGGCCCTGGGTCATCGACCGCAGGTCGGTGACGTACCCGAACATGTTGGCCAGCGGCACCATCGCCCGGACCACCTGCGCGCCCGCGCGCTCCTCCATGCCCTGGATTTGCCCGCGCCGCGAGTTGAGGTCGCCGATGACGTCGCCCATGAACTCTTCCGGTGTGGTCACCTCGACCGCCATGATCGGCTCGAGGATGTTCGGGCGACCCCGGTTGAGGGCCTCCTTGAACGCCAGCGAGCCAGCGATCTTGAAGGCCATCTCCGACGAGTCGACCTCGTGGAAGCTGCCGTCGACCAGGCGCGCCTTGACGTCGACCACCGGGAACCCGGCCTTGCCGCCGGTATCCATGGCTTCCCTGATGCCCTGGTTCACCGGCTGGATGTACTCGCGGGGGATCGCACCGCCCACAATCGCATCTTCGAACTCATAGCCCGCGCCGCGCTCCTGCGGCTCGAACTCGACGACAACGTGGCCGTACTGGCCCTTGCCGCCGGACTGGCGGACGTGGCGCCCCTCGACCTTCACCGGCTGGGTGAGCGTCTCGCGGTAGGCCACCTGCGGCCGGCCGACGTTCGCATCGACACGGAACTCCCGCATCATGCGGTCCACGATGACATCGAGGTGCAGCTCGCCCATGCCGTCAATGACGGTCTGGCCGGATTCCTCGTCGGTCTTGACCCGGAACGTCGGATCCTCCTCGGCGAGGCGCTGCAACGCGTTGGCCATCTTGTCCTGGTCGGCGCGGGTCTTCGGCTCGATCGAGACCGAGATGACCGGCTCCGGGAAGGTGATCGATTCGAGCACGATCGGCTGGTCGCTGTCGCAAAGCGTATCGCCGGTGGTGGTGCTCTTGAACCCGATCACGGCGGCGATGTTGCCGGCGGTGATGGCCGGAATCTCCTCCCGGTGGTTCGAGTGCATCTGGAGCACACGACCGACGCGCTCGCGCTGTCCCTTCGAGGAATTGAGCGCGTAGGTGCCCGACGTCATCGTCCCGGAGTACACGCGAACGTAGGCGAGCTTGCCGACGTGCGGATCGGCCGCGATCTTGAACGCCAGCGCCGCGAGCGGGGCGTCCGGATCGGGGTGGCGCTCCAGCTCCTCGCCGGTCTTCGGGTCGGTGCCATGCACCGGCGGCACGTCGAGCGGCGACGGGAGGTAGTCGATGATCGCATCGAGCATCGGCTGCACGCCCTTGTTCTTGAGCGAGCTGCCGCACATCACCGGCACCAGCGAGCTGCTGAGCGTGCCGGCGCGCAGACCGGCGACGACTTCCTCGGGGGTGAGCTCCTCACCTTCGAGGTACTTCATCATCAGCTCTTCGTCGGACTCGGCCACCTTCTCGACCAGCTCGAGGCGCGCCGCTTCGGCCGCCTCCTGGTACTCCGCCGGGATCTCGCCGATCTCGATGTTCTTGCCGAGATCGTCGTGGTAGGTGATCGCCTTCATGTGGATGAGGTCGATCACGCCGGCGAACTGGTCTTCGGCGCCCATCGGCACCTGGACCGGCGCCGGGGTCGCCTTGAGGCGGTCGACGATCATGTCCACCGTGCGCTGGAAATTCGCGCCGGTGCGGTCCATCTTGTTGACGAAGCAGACACGTGGGACGTTGTACTTGTCCGCCTGCCGCCAGACCGTCTCCGACTGCGGCTCGACGCCAGCCACCGCGTCAAACACGACGACGCCGCCATCGAGAACGCGCAGCGAGCGCTCCACCTCGACGGTGAAGTCGACGTGGCCCGGGGTGTCGATGATGTTGATCCGATTGTCGCGCCAATAGCACGTGGTCGCCGCGGACGTGATCGTGATGCCGCGCTCGCGCTCCTGCTCCATCCAGTCCATGGTGGCGGCGCCCTCGTGGGTCTCGCCGACCTTGTGAACCAGGCCTGTGTAGAACAGGATGCGCTCGGTGGTCGTCGTCTTGCCGGCGTCAATGTGCGCGATGATCCCGATGTTACGGGTACGACGCAGGGCGACCTCCGGATCGGCCAGGTTGGGTTGGGTCGCAGTACCAGCCATTGTTCTCAGTCATTCCTCTTCTCGGCACCTCGATGTGCCGATTCAAATCTCCGGGACGAGCCGCAAACCGGCCCACCCGCCTAGAAGCGGTAGTGGGAGAAAGCCCGGTTCGCCTCGGCCATGCGGTGCGTGTCCTCGCGCTTCTTGACGGTCGCGCCGGTGCCGTTGTAGGCGTCGAGCAGCTCGTTCGCGAGCTTCTCCTGCATCGTCTTGCCAGGGCGCGAGCGCGCCGACTGCAGCAGCCAGCGGATGGCCAGCGACTGCCGTCGCTGCCCTTCGATCTGCACGGGCACCTGGTAGGTGGCGCCACCAACGCGGCGAGGCTTGACCTCGAGCATCGGCGTGGCGTTCTGCACGGCCTGCTCGAACACGGTTATCGGGTCGTTCCCGGTCCGGTCCTGGATCATCTGCAGCGCGTCGTACATGATGCGCTCAGCCAGGCCCTTCTTGCCCCGCTGCATGATCTTGTTGATAAATCGGGTCACCAGCTCGCTGTTGTAGCGCGCGTCTGGCTGCGGAATACGACGCTCGATCTTGGCTCGTCTCGGCATGGGTCTCCTGTTGCCTCCGTCTGTCCATAGTGGGCCCGGATTGCCGTGCCCGGTGCCCTTGTCGGACATCCTGGCTGGCGACGCGGCCCGTGCCGCAGCCAGCCTCAACCGTGGTGTCCGGCGCATGGCGCGCATCCGTCCGGAACGTGGCCCCGACTCGGCGGGGCGGCCCGGGTCACAGCCCGGGCGTGAAAAACGAATCGACTGCTTGTGTTCGCAAGATCCGAGAGAACACCGGTCAAGACACACAGAAAAGCGGTCGCCGTCCCGAAGGGGACGCCGTGCCGCTCTCCGTATCCAGCTCTCTCAGCCCCGCCATTGACGGGAACACCAGGCTGGCCGTTCGGCCACGGGGAAACCCCTAGCTGCTTGGTGCCTTGGTTCCGTACTTGGACCGCGCCTGCTTGCGGTTTTCTACGCCGCGAGCATCCAGGGCGCCACGAACGATGTGGTACCGCACACCGGGGAGGTCCTTCACGCGACCACCGCGGATGAGCACCACCGAGTGCTCCTGGAGGTTGTGCCCCTCGCCCGGAATGTACGCGGTCACTTCCACGCCACTCGAAAGGCGAACACGGGCAATCTTGCGCAGTGCCGAGTTGGGCTTCTTCGGCGTCATCGTCTTGACCTGGGTGCAGACGCCGCGCTTTTGGGGCGCGAATGTCTCGCCACGCAGGGTCCCCGCGTAGCGGCCCGCCGAGCTGTTTGTGTAGCGCAGCGCGGGCGACTTGGTCTTCTTCTTGACGCTCTTTCGGCCCTTGCGAACCAACTGATTGATCGTCGGCACGAAAAGCTCCTAACCGGACAGAGGGCTCGCGAAACCGTGCTCTGCGCATCGATTGCCGGTGGCAACCGGCCCAGCGCAGCTGCGGCGCCATCTGTCTCGTCGGTCATTCTGGGATGACCGGTATCCGCCAGCCACGGCAGCCCGGCCACACGCAACTCACGCAATCCCCGTAGGGAGATCACAAGGGGTAATTCTAGGCGGAATCCGGGCCTGCGTCAACCCACGTCGCATCTGTGTGTATCGGGGCACCCATCCGGCGCCAGCCCCAACCCGAGGATTCAGCGAAGGTTGGCGAACAGCTCGTCAGGATGAATGCTGAGACCGTCGATAACGGTGGAGTGGTACCTTCCCTCGACCGGCTCGACATCGCGGTAGATGCCATCGACAAGCGCCAGCATCCGAAACTCGCGCCGTTCCGGATCGGGCAGCCAGTACTCGCGGACGCCCGCCTCGGCGTACGCCGCGGCCTTCTGGACGATGTCTCGGCCACGCGTTGTGGGCGAGGCGACCTCGACGACCAGGTCGGGCGCTCCCTCGATCAATGCCGATTTCACGATTTTGAGTCGCTCGCTGCGGACGAACAGCACCTCAGGTACCACGACGTAGTGAACGCCGAGCCGAACATCGACTGGTCCCGGCAACACTTCCCCAAGTTCGCGCTTGTCGACCACGTCTGAGATGATCCGGACCAGGGTCCGAACCAGCCGTTGATGGTTCGTCGTTGGCGACGGCGACACGAGCAACTCCCCCCCGATGATCTCGTATCGGCTACCGTCGTCCTGCGTTTGTGGCAAGTCATCGTATGTGAGCGGGCGCGCGAGCTCCATCGCCATGGCAGCCTCCTTTTGATGTTTCCATTGTACCGCCGGGAGCGTCCAGCAACTCAGGCCTTGCGCGCCACCACCGTCGCCGAGCCGCGCAGCTTTGTGACTGGACCGAGCCGCCACCCCCGCCGCTTTCGCACTACTGCACCGATCCGGGCGATCTCCGTTGACCGGCCGTGCAGGATCGCGCACCCCGCGGAAGCAACCAGCCGATCAAGTTCCTCCAGCATCGCACTCAGATCGTTGGCGCTCGCCTGCTCCGGCAGCGCCACCACCGCGAGATCGACCGGCTTCTCCAAATCGACCGCCGGGAGCCCCCACGAAGGCGCTTCGGTGACCGAAAGGACCCCACCGATCGCCCGATGGCTCGACCGCAATGCCAGCGCGTCCCGCCCGGCAAGCACACCGCGTGCCGACGGCCACAGCAGGAACGGCGCAACAGCAAGGTGGCCGGCGCCGGGATCGACCACCAGCCAGCGGGAGACGTCACGTTCCAGCTCGACCATCGCCCGGATCGCCAGCTCGGTCGCGTGTCCGAGCGAATCGTATTCCGGCAACCCAATTACCGGCGTCAGCATCCAGTCCAGCCCTGACGCTTCGAATACCTCCGTCGACCGGTCGAAGACGCCTTCCACGAACGGATCGCGCCGAACGGCATCGCCGCCCTCTCGACGCAGGTGCACGACGGTGTGTTCCTTGTCCCGTGCGACGTGCGTCGTCTCTACGTCTTCGTGAGCCGTCGCTTCCTCCATAAAAAGGTCCGCCAGCGGATGCACCACCACCACCGCCAAGACGCCATCCGGGGTGAGCGCATCCAGCGCGACATCGCGAAGCGCGGCGATCACCGGCCGGCCCGCCTTGCCCGGCACGTTCCAGAGCACGAGACCGTATCCATCTTCCGGAGCTGTCACCGAGATATCGCACTGGAACCGCGACCGTTCGTCGACGTTCTCCAGCAGCCGTGTCGCGTTATGGCGCGCGAAGGCAACCGCGAGCGCGTCGCGATCGACATACTCCATCACCCATTCCGGCCGTACCGCCTGCCAGGCGATGCCAAGCACGCCGTACCCGCACCCGAAATCGGCCGCTGTTCCCGCGTCCGGGAACGCAGCGGGATCGAGGCTTTCCAGCAGCAACCGGCTGCCACGATCGACCTGGTGGCTGCTGAACAGCGCCTGCGCGACGTCGAAGTCGAGTCTCCTCCCCCGCCAGGCGAGCGAAACGGACTTCTTGATCGGCAGCGCGGTCACGGTCGACGGTTGCGGTGATCTGGACATTGGTGGCATCGTTCCCCCATATGCATTTCGGGCCGATCATAGCGGAGTTCGGCCACCTGGGGAGGAACCAGACATGGCAGACCGGTTGGGAATTGGCATCGTCGGCGCCGGAGTGATCGGCGCGGTGCATGCCCAGGCGCTTGGCGAACTCGCTGACCTGGCCAGGGTCGTGGCCGTCGCCGATCCTCGCGAGGACGTCGGCCGGAAGCTCGCCGACTCTGCCGGCGCGAAGTGGCACGACAGCCTCGACGAGATGCTGGCTGATACAGACGTGCAAGTCGTCGTCGTCGCGACACCATCCGGCATGCATCCCGATCACGCCGTCGCGGCGGCGCAGGCGGGCAAGCACATCATCACAGAAAAGCCAATGGCGATCTCGCAGGATGGGATCGATCGCATGATTGCCGCCGTGGAGAAACACGGCGTCGAAATGGCAGTGATTTTCCAGAATCGTCTCTCGAACGACATCGTCAAGGCGAAGCGCGCCGTCGAAGCCGGCATGATCGGCAAGCCGGTGCTCGGCAACGCCTCGGTGCATTGGCATCGCACACCAGCCTACTACCAGGCAAATGGAGGCTGGCGTGGAACCTGGGAGCTGGACGGCGGCGGCTCGCTGATGAACCAGAGTGTCCACACCATCGACCTGATCCAGTGGATCATGGGAGGCGTGTCGGCAGTCTCGGCCAACATCGCCACGCTCACCCACGACATCGAGACCGAAGACACGGCAACGGCGAGCGTCGTGTTCAATTCCGGCGCGCTCGGCACGATCCAGGGCACCACCAGTGCCAGCGAGGACTGGCCGGTCCGGGTCGAGGTCGTCGGTACCGGTGGT
Organism: uncultured bacterium; assembly: GCA_965651105.1. Taxonomy (GTDB): domain Bacteria; phylum Chloroflexota; class Chloroflexia; order Thermomicrobiales; family UBA6265; genus JACCVC01. The sequence goes on from CBFGRG010000135.1 coordinate 6,545, forward strand.
CGAGTGGTGATCGAAAAGGGCGAGCTCGTGACGTGGGAGGGAGATTCCGAGCTCACGGACGACCTGCTCACTCCATCCGACCGCCTCTTCGTCGAGGGTTGGGAGCCCGACGAGCCGTTCGGCGCGTCGCACCGGCGCCAGTTGAAGCTTATTCTCGAAGCCCTGCTCGAGGGAGAGACCCCGCCGGTGCCACCCACCGAGGCGCGCAAGGCGGTCGATATCATCCTCGCCATCTACGAGTCCGCAAAATCCGGACGCCGCGTCGTCATTCCCCGGACATAGTCGCAGCTCGGCACGATCTCAATCGCCGACGCGATTGAGATAAGGAAGACAGCACCGTGAAATATGCCATCTTCACCGTCTCCACCCCCGGCTACACTCCCGAGGAGGCCGCCCGAACCATCAAGGAGGTCGGCTACGACGGTATCGAATGGCGGGTCATGGACGACGATCCCACCATCGACCCGCCCACCTTCTGGCGTGGAAACCGTGCGACGCTGCCCCTGACCGGGTTCGCGGACAACGCGCCCAGATGGAAACAAATGACCGAGGCGGCCGGGCTGGAGATGCCGGCCATCGCCACCTACGTCAAATGCAACGAGACGCAAAAGGTCGAAGCCGCCATCACCGGATGCGCCGCGCTGGGTGCGCCGGCGCTGCGCATCCAGGTGCCGAACTACGATGGTTCGGAGTCGTACGCTGCGCTTTGGGATGCATCGATTGAGCAGTATCGCGAGATTGTGGAACTTGCGAAACAGCACGGCGTCAAGGTGCTGGTCGAGCTGCACCATCGCACGATCATCGCGTCCGCGAGTGCCGCCCGACGGTTCCTCGACGGGCTGGACCCGGAACACGTCGGCGCGATCCATGACGCCGGAAACATGGTGATCGAGGGCTGGGAGCATCCTCGCGCCGCATTCGAAATTCTCGGACCCTACCTCGCGCACGTTCACATGAAGAACGCCCAATGGGTACCCGGAAAAACACGCGCCGATGGCACGGTGACATGGGAGTCGTCGTTCTGCCCGATTCCCGAAGGCATCGCCGATGTGAGGACAGTCGTGCGGTCGCTGAGGCAGGTCGGTTACGACGGCTGGATCACCTTCGAGGATTTCAGCACGAAACGCTCGGTCGAGGAGAATCTCGCCAACAACCTCGCCTACATCAAGGCGATCGTCGCCGAGATCGACGCCGAGCGGTAGGCCTGGCTTCCGGGACGGCTTGATCGATCCGCCATCAAGCGAGCAGAAAGAAAAAGC
>CBFGRG010000136.1:0-7782 GCA_965651105.1 uncultured bacterium
GCACCGATACGCCAGGGCTTCAGATCAGGTCGCCAGCTTGAGACCGCTGACGCAGCCGACGATGCCGAGCAGCAGCAGGATCCGGATCACCGAGACCGGCTCGCCATCAAACAGCATCGCGTAACCGGCGGTCAATGCCGCGCCGACCCCGACCCAGACGGCGTAGGCGGTGCCGACCGGAATATCGCGCATGGCGATCGCCAGCCCGATCATGCTGATCGTCATCGCCAGCAGGAAGACAACCGTCGGCCAGAGTTTCGTAAACCCATCGGACTTGCCCAGCGCCGTCGCCCAGACAGCCTCGAACACGCCCGATCCCACGAGAATCACCCATGCCATGGTGGCACCTCTGCTCGCGCCGTCTTGTCGCCAACCGGGTACGGCGCACCTCGTCCGGGTGCCAATCGGCCGCGTGAAGTATGCCAAATCGGGACCATCGGGGCATGGCCATCCCCATCGCGACGCGATATCCTAGCGGAAGGATCGGCACGCCACACTGGTGAAGGAGATCGCATGAGCACGCGCGGCACCCCGATGCATCCGGGCCAGCAGGCCAACCCATCCATCGACGAGCTGCGAGTGGCCCTCCACCGCATGCGTTCATATGCCCGGGCGCTCGAACAACGCTGCAACCGGCTCTGGACCTATGTCCCCGACACGCACGGTCAGCGTGACCCGGCCGTGCCATTCGTCGCGAGCGAGTTCGAGATTTCGGAGACAGATCGCGACCCTGGGACACTCTGAGCTGGCTCGAAAACGACTGCCAAGAAAACGAGGCCTCCCGATTGGGAGGCCTCATGTGGTCGTAGCGCATAGGGGATTCGAACCCCTGATCTCCGCCTTGAGAGGGCGGTGTCCTAGGCCGCTAGACGAATGCGCCCCGAACGACCAGTCCAGAGTATAGCCGGACTTTCCGGTGCATGCAAGGTACATTCACGACGCGCGTAACTCATCATCCACAACGTCGACGACTTCCCCCAGATCGAATGGTTTGGCGATGAACGGACGCCCGCGACGCCCCCTGTCGACGACCGCGCTCATGAACACCACGCGCATGTCAGGCTCGATCGATTCGGCCAGTGCCGCCAGCTCGTAGCCGGACATGCCTGGCATCATCACATCGGTCAGCAGCAGGCACGGTCGGTGTTGCCGGATGGCATGGGCGGCTCGCAGCGGATCCGTTTCGCCAATCACGGCGAAGCCCTCGTCCTCCAGCAGCATGCACAGCACGCTGACGATCGACTCCTCGTCGTCTACCACGAGGATCGTGCCCTCCTGTTCGTTTCCTGGCTTCGTCCGCACGGCTTGCGGCTCTGCGGATCGACTCATCCAAATGTTCCCATCGTTGCCTGCCTCACCGCTGGATTCCTCCCAGGCGGGGCGTTACCCGAACCATGCAAACATCGTGCCAAGACTAAACGCAAGGTGCGTAGTGCCGCGCCAGCCCACCGCACCCTCGGCCCCGTGGCGCCGGACCGCCCACCGGCAATCACGGCGCCAGCCGCTCGATGACCCAGCGGCCATGCTCGCGGCGATAGCGAAGCCGGTCGTGCAGGCGGTTCGGCCGCCCCTGCCAGAACTCGATTTCGACCGGAGCCACCCGGATGCCTCCCCAGTGCTCCGGCCGTGCGATCGGCGTCCCCTCCGGGTGACGCTCGGCCAGCAGATCGGCCTGGCGTGCCAGCCATGCACGGTCGGGAATCACCTGGCTTTGGGGGGACGCCATCGAGCCGAGCTGGCTGCCGCGCGGCCGCGTCGCCCAGTAGGCGTCCGACTCGTCCGCCGCGGTGTGCGCCGCCGCGCCGACGATCCGCACCTGCCGCTCCAGCTCGGCCCAGTAAAACAGCAGCGATACCTGCGGGTTGCCCGCGATCTCGTGCCCCTTGCGACTGTCGTAGTTGGTGTGAAAAACGAAGCCGCGCTCGTCGAACGACTTGAGCAGCACCGTTCGCTGCGACGGCGCGCCGTCCGGCCCGACCGTGGCGAGAACCATCGCGTTCGCTTCCGGTACCGTCGACGCGACCGCCTCGTCGAACCAGATCTGAAACTCGTCAAATGGGTTGGCGCGCGCCTCACGCTCGCCGAGCGTGTTCAGCACGTATTCACGGCGCATATTTGTCGTACGGCTCTTCATCCACTCCTGCACCCTGTGTGTTCGGCTCCGGCCTCGGCGGCATGATGCCCCGAACTGTGCACCCGTGCAACTTTCGCATGCCCGCGACCACCGTTCGTTGACGTGGCGGGGTGCTGACGAGGGTTCCCTGATTCGGTAGGATAGACCAAGACACCAGGCAGCCCCGATCCGGTGTCACCCGGATCACCGCCGGGCATGGTCATCGTGGACCTTGCCGGCCGCTCACGGACAGGAGTCGTTCCCCATGGTGACCATCCATCAGGCCCCGCCGCGTTCAGAAGACCAATCCATCTCCGGCCTTTCGCCTGACGATATGGCCGCCCTGCAGGAAATCGAGCGCCGTATCCTCTGGCTCTCGACGCTGATGGTCCACCACGCCAACAACGTGCGCGACAACCCGGACAAGCCGACGAAGGTGGGCGGTCACCAGGCGAGCTCGACCTCGGTCGTCTCAATCCTCACCGCGCTCTATTTCCATTTCCTCCGGGCCGGTGATCGGGTCTCGATCAAGCCGCACGCCTCCCCCGCCTACCACGCCGTGCAATACCTGCTTGGCAATCTCGATCGCGAGTACCTGACCACCCTGCGCGAGTTCGGCGGCCTGCAGTCCTACCCCTCGCGCACCAAGGATCCGGACCCGGTCGACTTCTCGACCGGCTCGGTCGGCCTGGGCGCGGTGGCGCCCGTGTTCGCCGCGCTGGCGGCCAGCTACGCCGAGCTCAAGTTCGGCGAGGTCACATCCAACCGCTTCATCTCGCTGATCGGCGACGCCGAGCTGGATGAGGGCAATATCTGGGAGACGGTCGCCGAGGACGCCGTCAGCGATCTCTCGAATGTGATCTGGATCGTGGATCTCAACCGCCAGAGCCTCGACCGTGTGATCCCCGGCATCAAGGCGGCCCGGCTCAAGGCGCTCTTCGCCGGTGCGGGATGGAATGTCTTCGAGGCGAAGTACGGCACCTGGCTCGAATCCGTGATGGATGGCGAGCACGGCGCCGCACTGCGTGCCCGCATCGACGAGATGTCGAATGAGGAGTACCAGGCGCTGATCCGCATCGACGATGGCGCCGAGCTGCGCCGTCGTCTCGCCGATGTCGCGGACCGCGAGCGCCACGATGGCATCCTCGCAGCCGTCGCCGGTATCCCCGATGACAGGATCCAGACACTGGTGGCCAACCTCGGCGGTCACGACCTGCCGCGGCTGATCCAGGTGCTCAATGAGGCCGACGCCGCGACCAACGCGCCGAGCGTGATCTTCGCCTACACCGTCAAAGGGTGGGGCCTGCCGATCGCCGGGGATCCGCTCAACCACTCGCAACTGCTCACCAACGACCAGATGGAGCAGCTGCGAGCCGAGTTCGGCCTCAACGACGAGACGCAGTGGGAACAGATCGCGACCGATTCCCCGGCCGGGGCGACCGTTGCCGCGGCCGCAGAACGGCTGCGGCAGGAGCCGGCTGACCGGAAGCTCGATTCCAGCCAGATGCCCGCGTCGCTCGAAGCGCGCCACCCGGCGAGGACCTCGACGCAGGAGTCATTTGGACGCGCGCTGCTCAGGCTCGGCGAGATACCGGCGATCGGCGAGCGCATCGTGACGATGTCGCCCGACGTGGCCACAAGCACCCACCTCGCCGGCTGGATCAACAAGGCTGGCGTCTTCTCCCGCGACACCGAGCAGGACTTCGAGGGTGGAAAGCGGATGCTGCGCTGGCAGCCCTCACCCGAGGGCCAGCACATCGAGCTGGGCATCTCCGAAATGAACCTGTTCATGGCGCTCGGCCAGTTCGGTGTCGCCGGCGATCTCACCGGGCAGCCGCTGGTGCCGATCGGCACGGTCTACGACCCGTTCGTCTGCCGTGGTCTCGATGCGCTCATCTACGGGCTCTATATCGATGCCCGCTTCATCTTCGCCGGCACCCCGGCGGGCGTGTCGCTGAGCCCGGAGGGCGGCGCGCACCAGAGCACGGTCACACCCTCGCTCGGGGTCGAGCTGCCGGGGCTGAACTTCTACGAGCCCGCCTTCGGGCAGGAGGTCGACTGGATCCTGCTCGAAGCCATCCGGCAGGTTGCCGACCGCGAGCACGGCCGCTCCAGTTACCTGCGGCTGTCGACCAAGGCGATCGACCAGAAGCTGCTGGCCGAGCCGATGGAGCGCCTTGGTGAGGACGTGTTGCGCCAGCAGGTGCTGGACGGCGGCTACCGGCTGATCGATCGCCGGGTCGACACGCCGGATCTGCCCGACCGCGACGTCGTTCACATCGCCACCGGCGGCATCATGGTTCCGGAAGCCATCGAAGCGGCTCGGCGGCTGCAGGACGAGGGCGTGGCGGTCAACGTCATCAACGTCACCAGCGCCCAGCGTCTCTTCGATACCCTCACGATGTCACGCCGGGCACTGTTGAAGGATGCGTGGGGCCGGCCGGACTACGGCCACCTCTCGACGCTCTTCCCGACGGGTGAGCGACGCGCGCCGATCGTCACGGTGCAGGATGGCGCGTCGCACTCGCTGGCGTTCCTCGGGTCGATCTGGGGGTCGCCGGTGGTTCCGTTGGGGGTCGACGAATTCGGCCAATCCGGCGCCCGGCAGGACGTCTACCGCAAGGTGGGGATCGACGCCGACCGCATCTTCAACGCCGGCCTGCTCGCGCTCGACCTGATCGACGAGTAGCCGAACAAGCCCGACACCATTAGGCAAACCCCGCGCCAGCAAGTGCGCGGGGTTTGCCATTCGTGCCTTGATGTTGCAACGGCCCACAGCCGGATCGTGCGGCGCAGGCTTCCCTTCGCCAATAATCCGGATCAGACCACTCGGCGGGAAATCGCCGAGGATGCTGCCGTGCTTCCCGGCGACTCGGTCGTGGAGCGCGGCGGAAACTCGTGCAGGATGTTCTGGCCCTTGTAGGCATCCCGGATCATTCGCCGCAGCAGCGCGACGAACTCGTCGTCACCGCGCGAGCGGGAGAGCCAGATTCGCCGGTCTCGCGCCCCGGCAACCCCCTGCAAACGCACGCCACCGGGCGCCCGCGAGACACCTGCGAACTCGGTCCAGCGCCGGAACCGGGTCCACCCCATGCGGATGCCGAGCTCGGTCAACACGTAGGACACCGGGCAGGCGACCAGCGCGGCGATCGACGCGGCCGCGACCAGGAGACCCCACCAGGGCAGGTCGCCAAACCACACCAGCGCCACGGCACCGAGCAGCACGACGCTCGCCGGCACCAGGTGCATGCGCATCCGGGCCAGCAGCGGAACGGAATGGACGTGGACGACGCGCCCTGCTGCAGCGCCTCCTCCGGGCCGGATGAGGCGAAACCATGGCAGCGCCATGAGCGCGATCAGGATGATGAATGACAGCATTGGCATTCGACTCAACGAGAGGAGCGTGCTCCAGTCTCGTCAGGAACAGCGGGCGATGGTGCCCGCGCAGGAGATTCTCGCGAGATTGACGGGGCGCATCGACGCGCGCCGGGCGGCACGGTGTCCGTACCCCCACGTCCATTGTATCGGCATGTCAACGGTCCCTGCGCCCGGGATGCACCTGGATTGTGAAGAATTGTTCAATCGCACGACTGCCGGGTCGACAACTTGTACCGGCTGCCCAGTACATCAACAGGCATGGATTCCGGCCGTGCGGGCGGGTGTTGAGCGCGAATCGCTCACGAGCCCGTCACCTCGGCGACGTTGAATCGGCGAATACCGCGTTCGTTGTAGATGTACAGCCATGCGTCATCGGCGGTGAAGCCGACAATCGGCTGAAACCCCAACCCTCGCATGACGGGATGCGATTCGCGGGATGCCCCGTACCGCTCCAGGTCGAGCTGCCAGTCGCCGGCGAGCCAGGTCGAGAGCTCCGGACGGTTGAAACACCCGATCCACGTCGCCGTGTTCGACACCCGGTCGCAGATGAACGTTTGCTGTTCCCAGACCGCCGTCTGCCAGTCCCACGTCACGTCGGGTTCCTCGCCCGGTCGGAGGGTCTCGATCACGCGCGCCTTCGGGACGTCGACCAGCACTCCGCCCTCGGGTCCGGACATGAACAACTGCGACCCTTTGGGCGATGACGAGAGGAGGTCGTACGACGTCAGCGGAATCGTGAAATCGTCGCCACCGTTGAGCGGATGCAGTCGCATGCCGTCGTCATCGGGCCAGGTGATGAACGAGGCCAGGAATCGGAGCTGCGGCCGTCCGGTGCCTTCGACCTGATGCGAGGTGGGCAGCACGATCAGTGTCGCGTCGGACTCCTCGTCGGCGATCAGCTCGCCCTCGCCGTCGGGCACAAAACCCGCCCAGCGAAACGTATCCAGCCGAAGCTCGGGGTCGGTCGCCAGCGGGATCGCGATCACCAAAAACACCACCGCGACGACTGCCGCGCCGATTGCGATCCGCTTCTGCAATGTGCCGAACTGATGCCGCTGCGAGAGCGGGTCGTGCAAGTCCTGGTTACGACCTGGCATCTCGCGAAGGCTCCTGGGCGAGCTCTTCCTGCTCCTCGGTCGCCTCCTCCTCATCGTAGCCGTGCTCGTGCTCGTGATGGCCGTGGTGATCGTGGTCGTGGTCGTGATCGTGGTCCTCGGATGTGAGCTCGTATTCGCCGGCGGCCACCGCATGGAGGTCGCTCATCGCGTCGTAGACGCCGAACGTCAGCTCATCGAAACCGATCCGGCCGCGCACATAGCCAACAAAGGCGTCGGTCAGCTCCTGGCCGATCGCCCGCGCGATCTGGATTTGCTCGGCTTCCTTGCCACCGTCGATCTGGGACATTGGGACTCTCCTTCAGGTTCGTAACGTTTTGTATCCGTGGCGCGTTGTCATCCGGTAGCGGGTGGCGCCATCGCCCGTGCTCTGCACCGGCGCGGCGTTCCACTGTATCCTATCGTGAGGGCGCGCGCCCGTTCGCGCATCACGCGCTCAGCCCACGCCGACAGGGTTCTCACACATTGCTGGAGGACGATCGTGACAGACGCACCGGCCGGGCCAGCCATGCCCGTGACAGGCGATCGGCCGTCACACCTGCCCCCCGGCCCCGACCGCTCCACCGGCAACATCCCCACCGCGCGCACCCGCGGTGACATGAACGCCATCGCCATCCGGTTCGACCTCACCGTCGAAAAGCTGATCTGGCTCGCGCTGTTCGTCATCGCCACGCTCACCCGGCTGTGGGATCTCGGCTACCGCACCCAGCACCACGACGAGAGCATCCACACCACCTTCTCGTGGAAGTTCGCCACCGGCGAGACGCCCTACGTCCACAACCCTCTCTCGCACGGACCGTTCCTCTTCCACGCCAACGCGCTGATTTACGAGCTCTTCGGCGCCAACGACGCCACCTCGCGCCTGCTTCCGGGCATCGCCGGGATCGCGATCGTGATGACGCCATGGCTGCTGCGCGACCGTCACCTGCTGGGACGCTGGGGCGCGATCGCCGCCGCCGCCTTTCTGCTCTTCTCGCCGACATTTCTCTACTACACGCGCTTCATCCGGCACGATCCATACACCGCGCTCGGGACGCTGCTGCTGGTCGTCGCGGTCTTCCGCTATTTCCAGTCGCCGCACCGCAAATGGATCCTGCTGGCTTTCATCGATGTCGCATTCCTGCTCAGCAACCACGAGATCGTCTTCGCGATCCTGCTCGCCTTCGTGCTCGTCCT
>CBFGRG010000137.1:0-7773 GCA_965651105.1 uncultured bacterium
CCGACCACCCGGCGGTCACGCTGATCACCTGCAGCGGCGAGTGGAACAGTGAGATTAGCGAGTACGACGCGCGCACCGTTGTCCGTGCCGTTGCAACCGAGCCGGCCGACATGTGATCCGGAATGATACGAGTAGACGTTAGCGTCTCGCGCAGGGGTCGGTGTTGAGCCGGCCCCTTGCCATGCGCTACGCCCGGACGATGATCTTGCCGCCGCGAGCGACGATCAGCACCTCGCGACTGCCGCGCCGGAACTGCGCCTCCACCCCTGGCACCAGCTCGACTGACTGCACCCCGCTGAACACCACCGTCGCCATGCCGTTCACCGCGTCGACCCGCCCGATCCCCGGCCACAGCGTGAGGATCGCCGCCGGCCGGTCCTGCTCACCCGGAACCGTCAATCGCCAGACCCGCGACGCCGGCAGCCGAAAATCCGCCAGCTCGAGCGTCCCTGCCAGCACCTCCGCGATCGCCTCCAGGGCAACCTCGTCGAACGACACCGTCCGCACGGTTGCCGCCTTCGGCAGGTTGCCACTGTCGGTGGGTTCCCAGTCGGACATCAGGCACAACGCTCCATTCTCGCCGCTTCGGTCCGCGCCGCGATCTCCGCTATACTCGACAGAACGCAGGCGCACCGATACGGATGGCGCGCCACCCCGCTCAGACCAGCAAGGATAGTCGGAATGACCCAAACGGAGCCCGCGACCGCCCAGACCACGACCCTCGATTCATCAGCGCCGGGCTCCCCGACCCTCGCCACCCTCCCCGTCACAATCAACGACATTCGCGCCGCCCGCGAGCGCGTGATGCCCCACCTCCACCGGACCCCGTCGCTCAACTCCGCCACGCTCAGCGAGCGTACCGGCACCGACATCGCGATCAAGTGCGAGACCTTCCAGCGCACCGGCTCGTTCAAGGCCCGCGGCGCGCTCAACGCGCTGCTGCAACTCAATGACGAGCAGAAGGCGCGCGGGGTGATCACCCTCTCGGCCGGCAACCACGGTCAGGGGCTCGCGTTCGCCGCGCAAAAGGTTGGCACTCGCGCCGTGGTGTTCATGCCGGAGACGGCCGTGCCGGCGAAGATCGACGCCATCCGCGGCTACGGCGCCGAAGCGATGTTCGCCCCGACGATGGAGACGGTCTTCGCGGCGATGGAGGCGTACAAGGAGGCGCACGGGCTGACCTATGTCGCCCCGTTCTCCGATCCGGACATCATCGCCGGGCAGGGTATCGTCGGACTCGAGATCATCGAGGACGTCCCCGATGTTGAGACCATCGTCGTGCCGGCCGGAGGCGGCGGGTTGCTGGCGGGGATCCTCGTCGCCGTCAAGAGCCTGCGCCCGGATGTGCGCGTGATTGGCGTCGAGCCAACCGGGTCGAATATCGTCACCCGAAGCCGTGCCGCGGGCCAGTTGATGACGCCGGAGAAGATCGACACCGTGGCCGACGGGCTGGCGGCGCCGTTCCCGGGCGAAGTCTCGCAACCGATCATCGACACGCTGGTCGACGACATGGTGCTGGTCGAGGACGAGGCCATTCTCAAGGCGATGCGGCTGATCATCGAGCGGTGCAAGATCGTGGTCGAGCCGGCCGGCGCGGCGGCGACGGCGGCGCTGATGGCAGGGCTGATCCCGGCGTCCCGGGAAACCCGCACCGTCTCCCTGCTCTCCGGCGGCAACATCGACCTCCGCAAGCTCGCCGAATTCCTCGCCTGATAGGGGCACCTGCCTGGCGAAACTCATGCGAGGGCTCCAGCCGCCTCCCCGCCACTGGCAGCAAATTTGGAGAAGCGCGCAACCTGGCGTGTGCGGCATGCTGCGTGTGATGCAGTTCGGTTTCGCATGCACACCCACTGGAGCCAGAGACGATGGCGCGATACCTGATTTCGTTCGACGATGGATCGATGGATCACCTCACGGCCGATGAGCTGGAAATTGCCGGCGAGGCCTCGCACGCGGTGGTTCGCGATGCCAGGGACGCAGGTGTGTGGATCTTTGGCGGTGGCCTGCTCCGGCAGCAGGCGAGCATCGTCGCCACCGACGGATCGGTCACCGACGGTCCGGTGCCGGAAACCAAGGCCGTGATCGGCGGGTTCTCGATCATCGAGGTGCCCACGCGCGAGGAGGCGCTGAAGTGGGCAGCGAGGATCGCCGAGTCGTGCCGGTGCGCCCAGGAGGTGCGGGAAATCATGTACGACCCGGAATCCTGATCTACACCATGCTCATTGCGTATCGACGGGTCATGGCTGGGTCCCGGCCCTGATGCAGCACGTCCCGACTCATCACCAATGGAGCAATGATGTCCCAGGTTCACGTGCACAATTTCTCGATCTCGCTCGACGGCTTCGGCACCGGCGAAGGTCTCACCGTGGAGTCTCCATTCGGACACGCGGGACATCGCCTTCACGAATGGATGATCGCCACCAACCACTGGCGCTCAATGGTCGGCGAACCGGGAGGCGGCATGGGCATCGACAACGCCCTCGCCAGCCGGCACGACATCAACATCGGGGCCGAGATCATGGGCCGGGGCAAATTCGGCCCGCCGCAGGGTGGCCCGTGGACCGGTGTTGGCACCGATGAGGAGTGGCGTGGCTGGTGGGGGCCGAACCCGCCGTTCCACACGCCGGTGTTCGTGCTCACGCACCACCCGCGCCCGTCAATCGAGATGGAGGGCGGCACCATCTTCCACTTCATCGACGCCGGCCCACGCGAAGCGCTCGACCTCGCCCGTCAGGCGGCCGGCGATCGCGGCGTGCGCATCGGTGGGGGCCCATCCACGGTGCGTGATTTTCTCGCCGCTGACATGATCGACGTTCTCCACGTCGTGCAGGTGCCGATCGTGCTCGGTCGCGGCGTCCGCCTGTGGGACGGACTGGAGGGCATCGAGGAGCGCTTCGACATCGAGGTCGCCGCATCACCGAGCGGCGTCACGCACCTGACGTTCACACGGCGCCAGGCCGGCGGCCAATAGCCGACGACGATCTCGGTCACCCCCATCTGGTTGCCGACGTTCTCAATGCCACGAGCGACACGACGGGAGACGCGCAGTGATGAACGCTCCAGCCCCGATCATGATCACGCCAATCCTCGTTGCCGACCTGTTCGTCGAAGGCGAGCCGATGCCACTTTACGTGCACGTCATCGACCATCCCGAGGCGCGCGTGCTGGTCGACACCGGCATGACGGAGCTGCACCCCTTCGCGGCCGAGCTCAATCCAAAACTCCATCCACTCACCGAGCAGGACCTTGATCTCGCCAGCGTCGACATTGTCGTCAACACGCACCTGCACGCCGACCACTGTGGCGGCAACCACCTCTTCGCCGGCAAGCCGATTTACGTCCAGCGTCGGGAGCTCGACGACGCGCGCAACCAGGACGGCTACACCCTCCGCGAGTGGGTCGATGCGCCCGGCGTGCAATACGTGCCGGTCGAGGGCGAGCACGAGCTGCTTCCAGGAATCCGGCTCGTGCCGGCGCCGGGCCACTGCGACGGCATGCAGATCGTGGTGGTCGAAACCGATGGCCGCCCGCACATCGTCGGTGGCGACGTCGCGGTGTGGCACGGCGAGTTCGACGAGCCGCCCACTGAGGGCCGGCTGCGAGTGCTTGCGCTCAATCCCGAGCTGGTCTGGCTCTCGCACGAGCACGAGCCATGGCGACCCAGCGCCGGCTGAGGCATCGCACGGACAACCATGACCTCGGCAAGGACGAGCAGCTCCTTTCCTGACCCACCGCAGCCCGTTCCCTTGCCGGTGACCGCAGCCCCGGCCGTCGTGCCTGGGGTTCGTTGTGTTCGGCCATCGAGCCCGGACCCGGACCAAGCCGCCTCCCATTCGTGCTGACTTCCTGAGTCGACCCTTGAGGCTCGCGAAACCCACCCGGAAATCAAAATCCGGGTCTACGGTCGGCGCGGTCCGCGCCCCTTGACGTACTGCGGCGTCGTGCAATATGATGCACTCTGTTGTCTGGCCTCATCAGCACTCCTTATAGCTGTGATGACACAGGGATCTTGCAGTACGATCGAACCGGGATGCGATTCGTGCACTATACTACACCATCCAGCCCACCTGTGAGCGCGCTCGCGGCCGCCATCGGCGCACGAATCCGGAGCGAGCGACAGTCCCGCGGCTGGACGCTCGACCACCTCGCCGCCACCGCCGGGATTAGCCGCCGGATGCTCGTCAACGTCGAGCACGGCGATGCCAACCCCAGCGTCGGGACCTTGCTCAAACTCAGCGACGCCCTCGGCGTTGGCCTGCCGGCGCTGGTCGAGCCCCCGCAATCGAAGGCGATCAAGGTGACCCGCGCCGGCGAGGGCGCGGCCCTCTGGACCGGAGAATCAGGCGGACGCGGCATCCTGGTCGCCGGCACCGAGCCTCCGGACGTTGTTGAGCTGTGGGATTGGACCTTCGCGCCCGGCGACCGCCACGAGAGCGACGCCCACACGCCGGGCACGATGGAGCTCCTCCAGGTGCTGCACGGCGTCATCGTGATCGAGATCGCCGGCCAACGCATCACGCTCGAGACCGGCGACGCCGCGACCTTCGCCAGCGATGTCCCCCACGCCTACACAAACCCGGGAACGGACGAAACACGATTCTCGATGGCCGTCTTCGAACCGAACGTTGGCGCCGCAACTCGATCCGAGCGAAACCGTGGCTGACCTGCGCCCCAGCGACGTGCCCGCACGTCTGCCGGTGCCGCCGTGGGGCATGGCCATCGGCGCGATGCTGTCGGTGCAGCTCGGCTCCGCCCTGTCGGTCGGGCTGATCGACTCGGTGGGAGCCGGTGGCACCGCCTGGCTCCGGCTCACGATGGGCGCATTGATCTTCATCGCGATCGCCCGACCACCACTGCGCCTGATACGCCGCGTCGACGTCCCGGCGCTGCTCGCGCTGGGGGTCATGACCGGGTTGATGACCCTTGCCTTTCTCGCCGCGATCGATCGCATCCCGCTCGGTACCGCCGTCTCCATCGAGTTTCTTGGACCGCTCACCGTCGCCGCTGCCCGCAGCCACAATCGCCGCGCGCTGGCGTGGCCGACGCTGGCGCTGATCGGCGTAGTGCTGCTCACCGAGCCGTGGCACGGCGAGATCAACGCGGCTGGTGTCGGCTTCGCCGCGCTCGCGGGAATCGGCTGGGGCAGCTACATCGTGCTCACCCAGCACATCGGTGATCGCTTCAGTGGCATCGACTCGCTCTCGATCACCATCTCCATCGCCGCCGCGACGGCGGCAATCATCGGCATCCCGCAGGCCAGCGGGCACGTGACGTTTGGCATTCTCGCCGCCGCTGTCGGGTTGGCAGTCCTGCTGCCCGTGCTGCCGTTCGCGCTCGAGATGCTGGCGCTGCGGCAGATGACCCCGACCGCGTTCGGAACGCTGATGGCGCTCGAACCCGCCTTCGGCGTCCTGCTGGGACTGATTGTCCTGGCGCAGACACCCTCGTTGATCCAGATCGCCGGTATCCTGCTCGTCGTGCTCGCCGGCGCCGCCGCTCAGCACGGCGGTCGCCGCGCTCGACCGGGCGATTCCTCCATGCATATCGACGCCATCGACGAGCCGGCAAGTGCGTGACTCGCGGAAACGACCCGATCGCGACCGTGGGCGTACCAGTCTGCATCTTCGTATCAGGAACGCTCGACAAATGGCCGTCGAGTCGGCAAAATGGAACGGTGGCAGGGTCCTCCGCGATCATGCCCACAACTCAACCCGGCGATGACGAGGACGGGTAGGAGCGCCCCTTCGGGCACAGAGAGCCGTGTTGCTGGAAGACGGCCCCGGACCCGCTCCGAGATGACCTCCGAGCCGCATCCCGAACCCGGCGCCCGCCGGCAGTAGACGATGCCGGTTGCCCCCGTTACCGGGCGCTCACTGCACCTCCTCGACCGGACACTTCGAGGATGAGGCTCGTTCAAAGCCGGCACACCACCGGCGTGACGCGAGCGTTTCCACGACACGCAGTGACCAAGGCCTGCGCCGCGAGGCGCCGGCGAACCAGGGTGGTACCACGAGCGCGATCGCGTCCCTCGTCCCTCGGACGGCAACGGGACGCGTTTTGGTGTCTTGAGGAGGACCGCCATGACCGACAAGCGTTTTTTCATCACCACGTCGATTCCCTACGTCAACGGTGAGCCGCACATCGGCTTCGCGCTGGAGGCGATCCAGTGTGACGTGCTCGCTCGCTGGCATCGCCAAAACGGCTACGACACCCGCTACCTCTCCGGCACGGACGAAAACGCGCTCACCAACGTCCAGGCCGCCGAGCGCGAGGGCATCTCCATCCGGGAGCTCGTCGACCGCAACGCCCCGCGCTTCGAGGCGCTGCGAGGGCCGCTGCACCTCACCACCGACGACTTCATCCGCACCAGCTCCGACCCGCGTCATACGCCCGGCTCGCAAAAGTTGTGGGAGGTGATCGCCGCCAACGGCGACATCTACTCCCGGCACTATGAGGGGCTCTACTGCATCAAGTGCGAACGCTTCTACAAGCCGGAGGAGCTCATTGACGAGCGCTGCCCGATCCACGGCACCGAGCCGGAGCGGGTGGACGAGGAGAACTACTTCTTCCGCCTGTCTGCCTACGAGGACCGGTTGCGCGACCTGATCACCAGCAACGAAATGGTCGTCCAGCCGGAGCACCGGCGCGAGGAGATGCTCTCCTTCATCAACCAGGGGCTCGAGGACTTCTCGATCTCCCGCCAGGCCGGGCGCGGCCACGGCTGGGGGGTGCCGGTGCCGGGCGATCCCAACCAGGTGATGTACGTCTGGGTCGACGCGCTCAGCAACTACATCACCGCGCTCGACTACGCCGAGGATGGCGAGCTGTTCCAGCGTTACTGGCTCAACAACCCGAACCGCGTCCACGTCGTCGGCAAGGACATCATCCGCTTCCACGTCATCTACTGGCCGGCGATGCTGATGGCCGCCAACCTGCCGACACCGTCGAAGGTCAACGTGCACGAATTCCTCACGCACAACGGCGAGAAAATGAGCAAGAGCCGCGGCAATGTCGTCGACCCGGTCGTGCTGGTCGACCAGTACGGCTCCGACGCGGTGCGCTACTGGCTGCTGCGCGACATGCCGCGCACGAGCGACGGCGATTTCTCCTACCAGCGCCTTGAGGACCGGTACAACACCGATCTCGCCAACGACCTTGGCAACCTGATCAACCGCACGGTGGGGATGCTGCACCGGTTCAAGGGCGGCGTGGTCCCCTCGGCGGTCGCGGCGGCCGAGGCCGACCCGACGCTGCGCGACGTGGCCGACCCGATCCCGGCGCGGATCGAGACGGCACTCGCGCGGTTCGACTTCCGCGAGGCGCTGGCGCCGCTCGGTGAGCTGGTGACGGTGGCGAACCGCTACATCGACGACCGCAAGCCGTGGGAGCTCAACAAGGCGGCGAAAGCTGGCGACGAGGCCGCCGCCGAGGCGGTCGGCACGGTGCTCGGAAACCTCGTGGAGGCGTTGCGGCTGATCGGCGTCCAGCTCCGGCCGTTCATTCCCGAGGGGGCCGAGCGGATCGCCGCGCAGCTTGCGCTCGACAGTGCCGACGCGCCGGGCGACACCGCCAGCACGGAGTGGGGCGACTCGCTGGCCGGGATCACGTTGCCGAAGGGATCCCCCGTCTTCCCGCGCATCGAGCGCGAAGCCGACGTGGCGTAGGAATCGGCACACCGCCTGTCCAGCGACTGACGTTATCCTGAGGTGTCATGCCGCGCGGCACCACCACGCATGACCCCCAGCGCCCGTCGCGCCGCCCCGGTGGCGGCTT
>CBFGRG010000138.1:0-7773 GCA_965651105.1 uncultured bacterium
GCCAGCAGGCGGCATCGTCCTTTGGCTGGCCCGATCGACGCCGATCATTCCGAGATCTGCTCAACCGGCTCCGCGCGGCCGGTTTCCATCGAGCGGGCGGCGGCTTCCATGATGGCGACGGTGCCGAGATTGTTCCGGCCCGCGCTCTCCGGCTCGGTTCCAGCCGTGATGTGTTCCGCGAGCTGCCGAAGTCCCATCGACCGGCCCAGACGAGGCAGGGTCTCCATTGGCACCTCGGTCACCGTTCCGTCCAGGCGGCGAAAGCTGACCCGGTCGCCGCTCGTGCCGGCTTCGTACCCGCCGCGGCTGGTCCACGACAGCTCGCCGTCCGCGAATTCCATTCGCCACTCGCCGGCCCAGTTGGTCGGCTCGCCGGGGCTGACCCAGCTGCCACTGTAGGTCACCGTTTGCCCGTTGGCGAAGGTCACCACCAGGGTCGCGGCGGCTTCCTCGGTGAAGCGGCTCCACGATGGCGAGGTGTCCCTGGCCCAGACCTCGACCGCATCCTGGCCGAGCACCAGCCGCATGAGGTCGTAGTGGTGGATCGCCATGTCGAACAGCAGCGGATGACGATAGTCATAGTGGCGGTGCGCCCTGCCCGCTGCGGCGTCGTTCGCCCAGCGACGGAACTCGACCGACACGTTGCCGGCGGTGCCAAGCTCCCCGCCGGCGGCGAGGCGCGCTGCAGTGCGCGGAGCCGGGTAGAACCGGTAATTCTGGCTCACCATCAAGGTCCGCCCCGTGCGCTCGGCTGCGGTAACAGCCTGGCGCGCCTCGGCCACCGATGGTGCGAACGGCTTCTCCACCAGCACATGCCGGCCGGCCTCCATCGCCTGGATCGCGAGCGGCACGTGTGTCTCCATCGGCGTGGTGATCAGCACCAGCTCGGCGTCGGTCGCGGCGAGAGCATCGTCCAGCGAGCGAAAGCAGACCGCATCGGAGAGGCTCAGCGCCTCGCGGGCACGTTCCAGGATCGGCTCGGCCGGTTCCACCACCGCCACGCGCTCGACTTCCGGCACGTGCGGCAGCGCGTGCTTCTCCCAGTCGAGTCCCCAATTGCCAACGCCTACGTGAATCAGCTTCATCTCCGCTCTCCGGCTCGTGGTGTTCCCTTGCACGCGGTTTCCGACTCGGGCATCCTAACCGGGAGTCGAACTGACGCGCAAAGGCGCGGCCGCCTCGCGGTCGCGGAACAGCGGGGTGTGGGATGACAGCGAGCAACAAGCCGGTCGGGGTCGGGATCATCGGCGCCGGCGTGATCTCGGAGATCTACCTCAAGAACTGTACGGAGGTTTTCGAGAACCTGAACCCGATCGGTATCGCCGACCTGGTGCCCGAGCGAGCGAAGGCACGCGCTGAACAGTTCGGGATCGCGGCGATGACCGTTGACGAGTTGCTCGCGGACCCGGATGTCGAGATCGTCGTCGATCTCACGATTCCGGCGGCACACGGCGAGGTTGCCAGAAAGATTCTCGAAGCCGGCAAGTCGGCCTACAACGAAAAGCCGCTGGCGATCGACCGCGACGAGGCGAAGGCGCTGGTGGCGCTGGCCGACGAAAAGGGGCTGCTGGTGGGCGGGGCGCCGGACACGTTCCTCGGCGGCGGCCTGCAGACCGCGCGCCGCGCGCTGGACGAGGGGAGGATCGGCGAGCCTGTCGCGGCGGCGGCGCATTTCCTCGGGCGCGGCATGGAAATGTGGCACCCGGACCCCTACTTCTTTTTCCAGCCGGGCGCGGGTCCGCTGTTCGATGTCGGGCCGTACTACCTGACCGCGCTTGCGAGCATGCTCGGTCCGGTCTCGGCCGTAGCTGGTTTCGCCCGGGCCAGTTTTCCCGAGCGAACGGTGACTGCTGAGGGGCCGAAAACCGGCGACGTCATCCCGGTCAACACCCCGACCCACTTCGCCACCAGCCTCCAGTTCGAAACCGGTGTGATCGCCTCGCTTCAGGCGTCGTTCGACGTCTGGGAGACGAAGGAGCGCCAGACGATCCTGACGATCTACGGCTCGGAGGGCACCCTGCACCTGCCGGATCCGAATACGTTCGGGGGACCGGTGACGCTCGTCAAGCCCGATAGCCGCGAGACCGAGGAGCTGCCGCTGACCCACGGGTACACCGACAACAGCCGCGGTATCGGCGTTTCGGACATGGCGCGGGCGCTTCGCGGCGGAGAGCCGGCGCGAGCCAGCGGCGAGATGGCGGCCCATGTCGTTGACATCATGGTCGCGGCGCTGGAAGCCGCCGACAGCGGCAAGGTCGTCGAGCTGTCCACCACGATGACGCGCCCGGCGCCGCTGCCGGCAGATGAGGCGGGCGCGCCATGACGGGTATCGGCATCGTTGGCGCCGGCTATATCTCGACGATCTACCTCGAAAATCTCACCACCCGGTTCGGCAACACGCGCGTCGTCGGCGTTGCCGACGTGATGATGGACCGTGCCCGCGAGCAGGCCGGGAAGTTTGATGTCGCGGCGATGACGGTCGACGAGCTGCTGGCTCACCCGGAGGTCGAGATCGTCGTCAATCTCACGATCCCGGCGGCGCACGCCGAGGTTGGATTTCGGGCGATCGACGCCGGAAAGTCGCTCTACACCGAAAAGCCGTTGGCGACGAACCCGGCCGATGCGCGCCAGCTGCTGGAGCGCGCAGCCGAGTGCGGCGTGCGGGTCGGCGCAGCGCCGGACACGTTCCTCGGCGGCGGCCTGCAGACGGTGCGGGCACTGCTCGACGAAGGCGCGATCGGCCGGCCGGTGGCGGTGACCGGCATGATGCTCACCGCCGGTCACGAGCGCTGGCACCCGAACCCGGACTTTTATTACCAGCCCGGCGGCGGGCCACTGTGGGATATGGGCCCGTACTACCTGACGGCCCTGCTGTCCCTGCTCGGCCCGGTCGAGCGCGTCGTCGCCACCGCCGGCGCCAGCTTCGAGACGCGCACCATCCAGAGCGGCCCACGGGCGGGGGAGACAGTGCCGGTCGAAACACCGACGCACATCCTCACGCTGCTCGACTTCGCGAGCGGCCCGCGCGGCACACTCACCACCTCGTTCGACGTCCACGACACGAATGGCAGCACGCTGGTGCTCTACGGCTCCGAGGGGACGCTGCGGCTGCCCGATCCCAACACTTTCGGCGGGCCGATCGAGCTGCTCCCGGCCGGCGGCGATACCTGGAAGCCGATCGAGCCGCGCTTCCCGTTCACCGACAACAGCCGTGGGCTTGGTGTGAGCGACATGGCACGCGCGATTCGCGAGGGCGGCCAGCATCGTGCCAGTGGCGAGATGGCGGCTCATGTCGTCGACATCATGGACGCCGCGCTGCGCTCCAGCGCCGAGGGGCGTCACATCGCGGTGACCAGCACCTTCGCCCGGCCGGAGCCGCTTCGCGACGGAGATGTGCCCGCCGCGACCGGCTGACGCAGCGACAACCCAAAATCGAAGATGGCGCTAATGGCATGGGACTTGCTTCGCTGGCGGGGACGACCTGGCAAGCCAGCGAGTGTTCCAGGGTCCCGAGAGGGGAGCGCATGCTCCATCGCGTCTCGCCCCCACATTGCAGTGTTGGCATGTGGGGCATACGCCTGCATCGCGCAGGAGGGAGTCATCCATGGCCCATCGATCGAATCGCCCAGCTTCGCCGCGCCTGTCCCGCCGCACGTTTTCGGTCGCATCCGGCTGGATGGGTGCGAGCCTGGCCGGATCGCTGAGCATCGGCATCAGTCGCGGCGCCTTCGCACAGACGCCGGCCGCTGGTGGCGGCGCTCCCCCCGCGCTCGGCGAGGCGTCCGGTCCGCTCACCGAGTGGGGCTTCGGCATCCAGGAGACCAACCCGTTGGCACGTGCCCGCGTGCTCGCCTTCCAGGAGGCCTATCCCGAGGTCGATCTCGAGATCGTTGAGACCTTCGAGCAGGAACAGCTGCTGACCGCCGCCGCCTCGGACACACTGCCGGACGTGATCTGGCTGGGCCGCTTCGAGACGGCATCGTGGGCGTCGCGCGGGGTACTGAACCCGATCGACGAGCTGGTCGAGCGAGACGGCTACGACACCTCGATGTTCTACGACTGGGCGCTGGAGGAGGCGAGCTTCGACGGCCAGCTCTACGGTATCCCCGGCGGCGCCGATGTGCGCGCGCTGTTCGTGAACCTCGATCACCTCGAGGAGGCTGGCATCGACCCTGAGCTGGACACATCCGACTGGGATGCGCTGAGCGCGGCCGGCGAGGCGCTGGTGCAGCGTGAGGGCGATGTCGTACGGCGCTGGGGCTTCGACCACAAGATGCAGGCCGGCTACATCTGGTTGTGGGGCCAGGGCAACGGCGGCAGCTTCATCAACGAAGATGGCACCGAGGTCACGTTCGACGACGAGAACGTCGTCGAGGCGCTGCAGTGGGGCGTCGACGCCTACGACGCGCAGGGCGGTTACCAGGACTACCAGGCGATCTCCTCAACCTGGCAGGGTGACGAGCAATTCGCCCGTGGCCAGGTCTCCATCGCTGCCTACGAGCAATGGATGCTCAGCGCGGCAGTCGCGACCGTCGCGCCGGACCTGAACTTCACGATCCTGCCGGTGCGCGAACGGGGCAGCGGCCCCGATGGCCCGATGGTCACGTTCTCCGGCGGCAACGCCTGGTACATCACCAGCGGCGTGCAGAACGAGGACGCTGCCTGGGAGTTCATCAAGTACCTCCACACCGTCGATACGTGGATGGTCGGCGCCCAGGCGGTCAAGGAGTACCGCCAGCAGACCGACGCGGTCTACTTCCCGTCGCTGACCGGCAACAGCATCGCCGACCAGCAGCAGATCGACGAGCTTTACGAGCCGATCAACGAGGCGTTCGACAACGCGGTCCAGCTCTTCCCGGAGCTGGTGCAGGTGAGCAACTACCGGCAGATCGCGAAGTCGACCGTCGGTGGCCAGCTCGAGCAGATCATGCTGACCGAAGGCGTGACGCCCGCCCTGTCGGGCGAGCGCTCGCCGCAGGAGGCGCTGGAAGAAGCTGACACGATTGCTCAGGAAGAGATCGACTTCGCCTGAGCTGCAACGGGCGGGTGATGCGCGCGGCACGAGTCCGTGCGCGTCACCCGAGCCACGGGGCTCGGCGCCGGAGAGATCGTCATGGTCCAGCACGTCGCAGACACGCCTTCTGTCGCCCCCGCGGGACGACGGCGTTTCCACCTGAGCGAAGAAACGCGAGCCGGGTTCCTTACCATCAGCCCGTGGATCATCGGGTTCATCATCTTCACCGCGTTTCCGTTCTTCGCATCCTTCTATTTCAGCTTCACCCGGTACGATGTCATCAACCCGCCGGAATGGGTCGGCCTGGATAACTACGAGCGCCTGCTCACGCGGGATCGCTACTTTCCCAAGGCGGTCCGCAACACGATCTTCTACGCGGTGCTGTACATCCCGTCGAACATCGTCACCTCGCTCGGTGCGGCGATGCTGCTCAACAGCGCGCGGAAGTGGAAGGGGTTCTTCCGGACTGCCTTCTACCTCCCGGCGATGACGCCAGCCGTGGCGACGGCCTACATCTGGCTGTGGGCGCTGAACCCGAACGACGGCGTGATCAACCAGATCCTGCGCTGGCTCAACCTGCCCGCGCCGGCGTGGACGGTCGACCCGGCGTGGACCAAGCCGGCGATCGTCGTGTCGCAGGTGTGGATGATGGGTGGGGCGATGATCCTCTTCCTCGCGGCGCTGCAGGGCGTGCCGAGGGATCTCTACGAGAGCGCCATGCTCGACGGCGCGGGCCGGTGGGAGCGATTCCGGTCGGTGACGCTGCCGATGATCTCCGGCGTCACCTTTTTCGTCGCCACGATCAGCACCATCAGCGCGCTTTCGGTGTTCACCGAGGGCTACGTGATGTTCAACGAGCCCTACGGCGGACCGAGCCAGTCGGCGCTGTTCATCGTGATGTACCTCTACGACCAGGCGTTCTCCGCATCCAGCCTGAGGATGGGCTATGCCTCCGCCATCGCCTGGCTGTTGTTCCTGATGATCCTGATCGTCACGCTGATCCAGTTCCGGCTCTCGAAGCTCTGGGTCTACTACGAGCACAGCAACGACTAGCGCGCCGCTGTCGTTGAGGGAGCACTCGCATGGCTACCCCAATCGCCGCCCGGACCGACGAGACCGCCACACCCGTTCCCGCGCGGGAGACCGCGGCGCAACCACCACACGACGAGGATCGGCTCCGCCTGGGCGACCTGCCCCTCTACGTCCTGCTGTTCGCGCTTTCGGCGCTCTACTGCCTGCCGTTCGCCTGGCTGATCCTGACATCGCTCAAGCCGCCCGACGAGATCTTCGCGGACAACTGGCTTCCGAGCACGTGGACGACGAAGAACTACACCGATGTGTTCAATGCCGCGCCGATCGCCCGGTGGATGCTCAACACGGCCATCGTCAGCGTGCTCGGGGTGGTCGCCGTCGTGCTGTCGAGCTCGCTGGTGGCCTACGGTTTCTCGCGCATCCGCTTCCCGGGGCGAAAGCAGCTCTTCGCGCTGGTGATCGCGACCTACCTGCTGCCCGGCACGGTGACGCTGATCCCGACCTTCGTCATCTGGAACGAGCTCGGCGCGGTCAACACCTTTTGGCCGCTGTGGGCGGGGAATCTCTTTGGCTCAGCGTTCTACATCTTCATGCTTCGCCAGTTCATGCTGACGATCAATCAGGACCTGATCGACGCGGCCCGGCTGGATGGCGCCAGCTTCATCCGGATCTACTGGAACATCATGCTGCCGCTGATGCGGCCGGCGCTGGTGGCGGTGGCGATCTTCGAGTTCGGGGCGAAATGGAACGACCTGATGACGCCCCTGATCTACATGAACCAGCGCAACAACTACACGCTGGCGCTGGGGCTGGCGACCTTCCAGAATGACTTCCAGGCGCTCGGCACCCAGTGGGGGTTGCTGATGGCGGCGTCGGTGGTGTTCACCATCCCGATGATCATCCTCTTCTTCATCTTCCAGCGGTACTTCATGGAAGGGCTGGCCCACACCGGCATCAAGGGGTGACGAACCCTGACGATCGTAGACGCGGAGCCCCGGGCTGCACATGCCCGGGGTTTCGTATGATGCCGTCAGCGATTCGCAGCACGAACGACAGGGAGGAAACGCATGATTGACGACACCCGACGCGCGGAGGCGGAGCGCCACCTCCGACAGGCAATCGAGGAGGGCGCGCGGGCGGTGCGCGACGGCAACACGCCCTACGGCGCCGTGCTCGTCGCGCCCGACGGCACGGTCGCCGCGACCGGGCGCAACCAGACGGTGGAGCAGCACGACCCCTCGTCGCACGCCGAGCTCAACGCCGTGCGCGACGCGTGCCGGGAGTTGGGCACATTGACCCTGCCGGGCTACCGGATGTATGCGAGCGGGCAGCCGTGTCCGATGTGCATGACGGCGATGATCAGCGTCGGCCTGGCCGAGGTCTGGTACGCCGCCCCGGCCGCGCCCGGGACCGCGCTGGCCACGCCCGAGGAGTTGGCGGAGCGAGCCGGGGAGGGCGCGCCGGAGGTTATCAGCGGCGTGCTCGCCGACGAGGCCCTCGCCATGATGGGGCGGCTATCCCCGTAGCGCCTGCGCCCGCGCCGCGAGGGCTTCCCAGCGCTGCTCCTCTCGCGCCACGTAGATCGGCCGGTAGCGGTCGAACAGGGTGACGATCAGTGTGATCAGCAGCACGAAAAAGAGCGTGTTGCCGAGGCGAACATCCCCGTTTCGGATCGGCAGGAGCACGTCCGCCGCGATGACCAGCCCGACGTTGATGAGTCCCACCGC
>CBFGRG010000139.1:0-7762 GCA_965651105.1 uncultured bacterium
CGACGCACTGCCGCCACAGGGGCGGCACGACGCGGCGATTCCCGCGGTGTTCATCCGGATTCCATATCAGTGGGGAGGATTCTCGGGAAGCTCTGAGTGACGTTTAGTCGGGAGATGTCGTCTTCACCTGCTCAGCCGATTGGATGAACGTGGTGGCGCCACTATGACGTGGCGTCCGCCTCTCCCAGCGACTCGCGGGCGCCGGCGAGGAGGCCGATGGTGACGCGTTCGCCGTCTTTCCGGGGTGCGTGGATGCCGGCGAGCCGAAGCAGCGTGGTGGCGGTGAGGAACGCCATCAATCGGTCGTTCAGGTCGGGGTCGAGCTCCCGGCTCCGCGCCACGAAGCGGTCACGGGCGCGGCCGATCGCCGCTCGATGTTCCGGATGCTGCAACGCCAGCAGGTCGAGATGCGCGGCGAAGTTCGTGATATCCACCGCCGGCTCGGACATCTTCGCGTCGTCCAGGTCGAGCACCGAGAGCCGGTCGCCATCGGCCAGCACCTGGTCGTGATAGAAGTCCCGGTGGATCGGCTGAAGCCGCCAGGTCTGAATCGACGTCGCCCGGTCACGGATGCGGGCGAGCAGCTCCGCCGCGTCCTCCGCAAGCGCCGGGAAGAGCTCGCCGACCTCTCTGGCGCGCTGGTCGAGCGGCGTCAGCTCGGCCTCGAGATCGTGCTCTCGGCCGAGATCCAGCCCCGATGCGTGCAGGGCATGGATCGCCTCTGCGATGCGGCCGGCCAGCGCCGTTTCGCCCGCGAGAAGTCGTGGATCGATCGGCTCACCGGGCACCGAGCGCTGGAGCAGCAGGCGCAGCTCCCGGTCGTAGCTGATCGGGTCGGGCAGGGTGACCTCGGGGCCGAATGCCCTGGCGTCGCAAATCGCCTTCGTGATCTTGTGGACGCGCGGGCCGCGCTTCGACGCGAAAATCTTGCCCCAGATCGGCTCGGCGTTGGCCACGTCGTACCGCAGGATCGCCCGGCGTCCCGGCTTGTGCCGCTGGACGTGAACGCCTGTCAGCTCCAGCTCGGGATCGCCGGTCGCGTCGCGCAGGTGCGCCTGCATCCGGACCGGGTCCTGAAGGACCGGCAGCTCCGGCAGCTTCACGTCGCGGATACCGGTGTCAGGGTTCGTGGCGGCGCTGCTGGGCAGCATCGATTCGATCATGTCAAGCATGCTGTCGACCGCCTCCGGCCAACCGGGCTCCAGCCGCCGGAACGGCCCCGGCGCGAGCTTCAGCACGCCGATCGCCTCGAAGAGGGCGAGGTCACGGTCGGACATCGGCCGGTGCGCTCGCATCGCTTCGGTGAACGCCTGCCGCGCGGCGGGAGGCACCTTGCCGCGCGCTTCCCCGGTGCCGAGATGCGCCAGCATGTTGCCGATGTCGAGCAGCGGATGGGCGATGCGTATCTCGTCAAGATCGATGATCGCGATGTTGTCGCCGTCGATCAGCGCCTGGTCGTCGTAGAAGTCACCGTGATTGGTTGCCAGCACCTCCTCGACCTCCGCGAGGCGTGAGGCGATGGACCGGCTGATCTTCTCCAGCCGCTCGCGCTGACCCGGCAGGATGACGCCGAGCAGGGTCGCGGTCTCTGCCACGCGGTCCGCCTCGTCGGCGAGCCGGTGAACCGGCAGCCCCGTCACGTCCACGCGGTGCAGCAACGCGAGCGGCTCGGCGATCGCGGCGCTGAGGTCGCCGTAGCGTGGATCGTCACGCATGGCCGCGAGCTGGGTGCCCGGTGCCTCCTCGTGCACGATGAAGTTGAGATCCGCGAGCGTGCCGAGAACCGCCGGCGTGACCAGTCCGGCGTCGCGCAGGGTGGCCGTCGCCTGCGTGATTCGCCCGGTGCGGTCGTCCGTGTGGATCTTGCCGTAGGCTGCGCGATGGTCGCATCCGTCAAGGGCGTAGCGGAAGAGCGCCTTGCGTCCCGGTTTGTAGCGGATGAGCTCGAGCGGGTCCACGAGCCTGATCTTGGGCGCGTCGATGGATCGCCGGAGCGATTTCTCCGCCGAATCGGGGGTCGCGACCTTCACCAGGGAGCGCAGGTCGTAATCGACCGGGAAGATGCTGAACATCCCGTGCAGCTCCGGCAGGTACGTCACCCAGTCGACCCCGGGATCGCCGTACTCGGCTGTTGATCGCTCGACGAGCTTTTCCAGCTTGCGATTGGCCATCCGCCGCCGCCCGCGATCGTCGGCGAAGGTCTTGATGTGCGCCCGGTGGGCGGTATCGATGCCATCGTGCCGGATGGTGAGGTCGTAGGCGACGAGGCAGCTCGTCCCCGGCTTGTAGCGGACATAGCTCGGCCGGCAGGCGACGATGGTCGTATCCCCATGCGCCTGGAGCTTGCGCGTCAGGAGGTCGCCTATCGCGTCGCCGTCGAACAGGAGCTCGACACCCGGCAGGGAGGGGTCGGTGAAGGTTGTCCCGGTCATGAAACTGCCCGATCGAGTGGCGCGGAGGATGCCGCCGTCTGCATTTCGTAGAGCTCCCGGTAGCGGCCCGGCTGGCGGAGAAGCTGCTCGTGCGTGCCGCGGCCGACGATGCGGCCCTGTTCGAGCACGATGATCTCGTCGGCCCGGCGGATCGTGTCCAGCCGGTGGGCGATGATCAGGGCCGTCCGTCCGGCCAGCAGGCGTTCCATCGCTTCCGTCACCCGGTGCTCGGCGGCCGCGTCGAGCCCGGTCGTCGGTTCGTCCAGGATCACGATCGGCGCGTTCTTCACGATCGCGCGGGCGATCGCCAGGCGCTGGCGCTGGCCACCCGAGAGCGACGCGCCCCGCTCGCTGATGACGGTGTCGTAGCCATCCGGCAGGGACATGATGAAGTCGTAGAGCTGCGCGTCCCGCGCGGCGGATTCGATCTCGGCGTCCGTCGCGTCCGGGGATCCGTAGGTGATGTTGTCGCGAATCGTGCCGGCGAAGAGCGCGCCGTCCTGCGGCACGACGCTGATGTTCTCGCGGAGCGACTGCAGCGTGAACTCCCGGATGTCGTGCCCGTCGATCGTGATCGTGCCTGACGCCGGGTCGTAGAGGCGGGGCAGGAGCGTGACGACGGTCGATTTTCCGGCACCGGACGGCCCGACCAGCGCCACGGAGGTGCCGGGCGTGACCGTGAGGTCGATGCCCGAGAGCGTCTCGGCGCCGTCCTCATAGGCGAATCCGACGTCGCGGTAGGCGACCTCGCCGCGGAGCCGGCCGGCATCGAGCGGCCCGTCCTTGATCTCCGGCACCTCGTCGAGCACCTCGGTGATGCGGTCGACGCACGACGATGCCTTGCTGGCGCGCTCCGCCACGCGGGAGAGGCGGCGCAGCGGCCGGTAGAAGCTCTGCATGTAGGTGACGAACACAATCAGCTCGCCGGCGGTGAGCCGCCCGTCGATGACCTGGTTCGAGCCGATCCACAGGGTGATGGCCATGCTGACCGCGACGGCGATTTCCACCCAGCGGTTGAGCTGCCCTTCGAGCCGGGTCGACTGGAGACCCGCCTTGAGCGAGCGCTTGTTGAGGCGCGCCAGGCGCTCCTCCTCTGCCCGCTCGCCGGTGAAGATTTGCACGAGCTGGATGTTGGAGAGCGATTCGTGCAGGCGCGAGGCCAGCTCGCCCTCGCGGCGGCGCTGTTTCCGGGCGGCGGTACGAATGCGCCCCGAATAGACGATCAACAGGACGAAGATCACCGGCATGGTGATGACCGCCAGCACTGCGAGCTGCCAGTTCATGACGAACATGATCGTCACGAAGCCGACCAGGATGATCGACTCCGACACGAGCGACAGCAGGGAGGCCGCCAGCAGCTGGCGCAGGTTGTTGACGTCGCCGGTGAAGCGCGTCAGCAGGTCGCCGGTGCTCGCGTTGTTGTGGAAGCGCAGCGAGAGACGCTGGACGTGGGCGAAGAGACGCTGCCGGATCGCAATGGCGACATCCTGGCCGACGCGGGTCGTCATCACGCTTTGGAAGTAATAGAAAATGCCCTTGATGATCGCCAGCACCAGCACGGCGACCACGCTCAGCGTCAGGACCCGCATGCGGTCGGCGCCGAGCCAGTCGTTCAGCCAGCCGAACGGGGTGACCAGCGGCTTGTCCACCAGCACGTTGTCCAGGATGAACTTGAGCGGCCATGGCTCGGCGAGTCGCATCGCGGTGTAGCCGAACGCGCAGAGCAGCGCCAGCAGGAGCGTTGGCCAGTGGTGCATGAGCTCGTCGCGGAAGCGAATGACGACATCCAGCGACACTTTGAGCCCGCGTGCCTGGGTTTTGAGGGCCCGTATCGGCGCCGCCATCAGCGGGCTCCTTCCACGAGGGATGGCTGCCGGGCGCGCGCGATGAGATCTGCCACGATCTCCGCGTTTCGCTCCCAGGCGTAGCGCTCGACGGCCTCCTGACGGGCGTTCCGGCCGAGGCTGGCGGCGAGCGTGCGATCGTCGATCAGGGTCATGATTGCCCCGGCGAGGGCAGTGGCATCGCCCGGCGGCACGAGCAGGCCGGTGCGTCCGTGCTCGATGATCTCCGGGATTTGACCGATGTCGGCGGCGATGATCGCCCTGCCGGCGGCCATGTACTCGAACAGCTTCAGCGGCGAGAAGTAAAAGTCCGGTCGTGGGTTGTAGGGCGCGACGGCGATGTCCATCGCGCCGATGTGCGACGGCATGTCGGCGTGATCGACCATGCCGGTGAAGGTCACGAGACCGTCGATGCCCTCCTCGCGGGCGATCTCCTCCAGGGACGATCGCTGCGGCCCGTCGCCGACGATCCGCAGGGCTGGAGCCGCGTCGGGACCGCGCTCCCGAGCGACCTGCCCGATCGCACGGACCAGCGTCTCGGTGCCGTGCCACGCCTTGAGCGTGCCGACGAAGCCGACGGTCGGGCGTTCCGCCGCGGTCGTGCCGGCTCCGGCGAAGCGGGCGATGTTGACGCGGTTGGGCGTGACGGTGACGCGAGCGGGCTCGACGCCGCTTTCGACCAGCCAGGCGCGCAGGTCATCGGAGACCGCGCAGATGTGATCGGCGGCTTGCAGGATGCGGCGCTCGATGTCGTGGACGGTGTGCCTGAAGCCGATCCCGCGATGCGCCTCCGCCTCCTGCGCGAGCGGCGCGTTCACCTCCAGGATGAGCGGGATGCCGAGCTGCCGGGAGAGATCGACGCCGGCCGTGCTCATCAGCGAGTACCGCTCATAGATGGCGTCCGGCTGCCATGCCTGAAGCTCCGGCAGGATCTCCTGAGCCAGCGTGGCGCTGTAGAGCATGGTGCGGATCTCCTTCATCATCGGGTCGGAGATATCCGGGTCCGCCTTCATGGTCGCCACGAGCTGCTTGCGAATCGACCCCAGGCGAACCTCCCGCACCGGGATATCGAACCCCGCCGGCGGGTCGCCACCGAGGCGACAGGTGTAGATGCGGACGTCGTGTCCGGTCTCCCGCAGCGCCGAGGAGAGCTCGCGGACGTGAATGGACGCGCCCTTGTTGCCGTAGACGGGAATGCCGAAGTCGGCGGTGAGATAGGCGATGCGCATCATGCCGTCCCCGCTTCCTGGAAGTGCCTGCGGAGCTGAGCCACGTTCCGGCGCAGGTCGAACTCCTCCTCGACCAGCGCGCGGCCGTAGGCGGCCATCTCGCGGGCGCGCTCGGGGCATGCCAGGGTCTGGTCGATCGCGTCGGCCAATGCAGCGGGGTCGCGCTCGGGCACGATCCGGCCGGTCTCGCCGTCACGGACGAGCTCGGGAATGCCGGTGACCGGCGTCGAGATCGCCGGGACGCCGAGCGCCATCGCCTCGATCAGCACGGTCGGCAGGCCGTCGCGGTTGCCGTCCTCGCCGACGACGCAGGGCGCCGCGAAGACGCTTGCCTGCGGATAGCGGTCGATCAGCTCCTCGCGCGGCATCGGCCCGGGGAGATGGATCAGCTCTTCGAGGTCGAGCGATGCGATCAGGTCACGGAGCGCGCGTTCCTGGTTGCCCGACCCGATGATCTCGCAGCGGAACGGCGTGCCCCGGTCGCGAAGGATGGCGCAGGCGCGAATCAGGTCGTCGAAGCCCTTCTTCTCGACAAGCCGGCCGACCGCAAGGATCAGCGGCGGATCCTGCGGGCGTGGCAGCTCCGGCTGGAACTGATCGAGATCCAGTCCGTTGTAGATGCGATGGACGTTTACCCGGGGCTCGAGTGCCCGCAGGTGGTCGACGTTGAAGTCGCTGACGGTGACCACGAAGCGGGCCATGCGCAGCTTGCGGACGAGCGACCCCCACGAGACGGTTTCGATGAAGATGTCCTTCGCGTGGGCCGTGAACGAGTAGCTGATGCCCATCAGCTGGTGCAGGTCCCGCGAGACGGAGGTGGCGCTGGAGGCGAAGTGGGCGTGGACATGCGTGATGCCCTCGCGCTGGAGCGCCGCGCCGACGTACCCGGCCTGCAGGAATCGCTTCACGCTCGCCCAGGAGCGAGATTTCACCGATCGGCGGATGGCGCCGCCTGCGGCCGTGAGCCAGCCGCGCGGGTGCGAGCGGGCCACGTCGAGGTGCGGGCGCACGAACGCGAGGATGTTGCGCCGGTCGATCGGTGGCAAGTAGGTGACCGGCGCCTTGACGCGGTCGACATCGGCGTGCCGGCGCGGGTCGTTCGGCTGCTTGAGGGAGAAGATATGGATATCCACGCCGGTGCGTTCCAGCTCGAGAATCTCGTTCAGGATGAACGTCTCGGAGAACCGGGGAAACATCTTGAGGATGTAGGCGATCTTGCCGGGATGGTCGCTTTCGCTTTGGGGCGGGGGCATGTAGGGAACCTTTCGCATTAGTGATGTGATACGGAATCCAGGCGATTCCTGCTGGGTGTCTGCGGTCGCGCCGGTCTTGTGTGGGGGCCGCCCCTGTGGCGGCCCTACGCGGTAATTCCCGAAGCAGACATCCGAATACAGGACGAGACCGGGCGGCACGCGCTGCGTCAGCTGCGCTCGAGAATTTGGGCGGCACGCTCCTGATCGAGCTCATCCACCATGTTCGTCAGGCCGTGCATCGGCAGGGCGGGACGCGAATCACCGTTCTCCAGCAGGTCGAAGGCTCCCGAGACGAGGCTGCGGGGTGCCAGATCCTGCGGGTGCAGCTTGCTGACGTAGCCATGCTGCTCGAGGAACGTCGCGCGGATCAGCTGTTCCTTGCGCGGGGTAACCCGGGGCACGATCAGCGTCGGGCGGCGGAGCGACAGCGTCTCGCAGACGGTGTTGTAGCCGCCCATGCCGATCACGGCGTTCGCGGCGCCGATGTAGCCCGGCAGGTCATCGGTGAACGGGAGCACGTTCACGTTGCCCAGTTTGTCGAGGCGACCGCGCAGCTCCCTGCGGTCATCCCTGGACAGCAGCGGGCCGCCGACGATGAGCGTGTCGAAGTCGCGCTGCCGGGTCGTCTCGAGATCGCGAATCATCGCCTCGAACAGCGTCCGGCCGTCGCCACCACCGCCGGCGGTGACGAGGACAAGGTGATCCGTCTGCATGTTGATGCTCTTGCGGATTTCCTCGCGGGTGCGCCGTCCCGCATCTCGGTGCAGGTAGCCGACGAAGCGCGTCTTGTCCGCGGCCTTGCCGCTGATGCCGTACTCCTCGATGACATCGTAGAAATGCCGGTGCCCATAGACGAAAATCCGGTCGTAGAAATCGTCGAAGAGCTCGTAGGCGCCCGCGCGAATCCATGACTCACGAACCGTGGGCGCCTCGTCCATCACATCGCGGAGACCGAGGATGAGACGCGTGTCCGGCAGGTGCTGCTTCAGGTACTGGAGCGTCTC
>CBFGRG010000140.1:0-7727 GCA_965651105.1 uncultured bacterium
AGATCCTTCGACTTCACGCCCTGCGGGCGCTCCGCTCAGGATGACAAGGGAGCGGCGCGACGGGCGCTGGGGCTCATGCGTGGTGGTGCCGCTGTGCGACATGACACCTCAGGACGACAATGAGCGATTCGGTCCGAGGGTGACCTGACCTCAACGGCGCACCCGGGCCCTGGCCCCAACTGCGCACCCGGGCACCTGACCCCAACGGCGCACCCGGGCACGTGGGCCTTGGTCTGCGGCCTGGAGGCACAGGCATGCCGTCATTTCGGACCGCCAGGGTGCCGGCGCGATGCATCCGGCAACCTCGCGCCAAATCTCAGCCGGGCTTGCCGGGGGCGTAGACCTCGCGCATGCGGTCGTGGAGGGCACGGAAAACGTCAAGCGTCGTCGCGAGGTCCTCCGTGGGACTGTGCTCCAACAGTACCGCGAGCGTTTCCAGGTCGCGGGTTCGCACCCGCTGCATCAACGCCTCGCCCTCGTCGGTGATCGTCGCGACGATGCGTCGGCGATCCTTCGCGTCGTGGTGGCGCTCGACCAGGCCGCGCTCGGCGAGACGATCGACGATGCTGGTCAGCGAGCTGGCCGTGAGGCCAGTGACGGCGCCGATCGACGTCATGTCGAGCGCCGGACCGGAGGTCCAGATCGCCCGCAAGGCATGATACTGGAGCAGGGTGAGGCCGTCCGCCGCGAGCTGGCGGGAGGCGACCTGCACCATCTCCCGGGAAATGATCTCGACGACGTCGACGAAGTCGCTAATCACCCTGCGGCGGTTTTCATCAAGCGGTGCGGGCTCGTCATGGCTGGTTGGCTCGTTCATCTCGATTGGGTCCCTCTTCCACGCGACGGGGCAGGCGCTCCCGACCGGAAGATTCGCTGTGATTCTCCATGAGGGAGCGGCTTGCCCTCCCTCATGGAACGATCGCGGACTCTCCACACAATCTACAGGGTTACTCGGCCGGTGAAGTGGCGACCGGACTCCCGTTCTCGCGCGCCTCTCGGTCGGCCTGCTTCGCGGCACGCCGCTCCTGCCAGCCACCGATGATCACGTAGACCGCCGGCACGACGAGCAGGGTCAGGAAGGTCGAGGTGAACAGGCCACCGATCACGACCACCGCGAGATCCGACGCGATGATGGCGCTGCTCTCGCCACTGATCGCCAGCGGGGTGAGCGCGAACATCGTCGCGAACGCCGTCATCAGGATCGGGCGGAGGCGAACCTTGCCACCCTCGATGAGCGCTTCCTTGAGCGGGCGTCCCTCCTTCTGCAGCTCGATCACGTACTCCAGCAGCACGATCGCGTTGGTCACGACGATGCCCACGAGCATCAGCACGCCGATCAGGGCGGGCAGGCCGAGGGTCTTGCCGGTGAGGGCGAGCGCGGCGAGCACGCCGATGATGGCCAGCGGCAGGCTGAAGAGAATCACGAACGGCGTCGTCAGCGAGTTGAAGCTCGCGACCATGACGATGTAGACCGCCGCGATCGCGACGAGGATCGCGATGCCCATGCTGGTGAAGGCGTCGGCCTGGTCCTGCCCAATGCCGCCCATCGAGACCTCGACGCCATCGGGGGCATCGTAGTCATTGATGAGCTGCGTCACCTCGGTGAGCACGCCGCCGGTTTCCTCGGTGGTAATCGTGGCGGAGACGGTCGCGGAGCGGTCGCCATCGATGCGCGTCACCTGGACCGGTCCCTCGCCCTCCTCGATGGTGGCGATATCGCCGAGGGTGACCTGCCCGCCGCCGGCAACCGGGAGCTCGGCGAGCGACTCGGCGTCGGTGGCGCCCGTGATGGTCATCTCCACGGCAATCGGCCGGCCGTCGATCGTGAGCATGCCCGCGGGAATGCCGGACAATGCCTGGCGCACCTGACCCGCAACGGCGGCGCTGGCGGTGCCGGCCGCGGCGGCGG
This sequence comes from uncultured bacterium, assembly GCA_965651105.1. Taxonomy (GTDB): domain Bacteria; phylum Chloroflexota; class Chloroflexia; order Thermomicrobiales; family UBA6265; genus JACCVC01. Next base: position 1,910 of record CBFGRG010000140.1, read on the forward strand.
ACTGGGAATCGACCGAGATGACCAGCTCCGGCGCGGCGGAGACGACGTCGTTTTCGACGTTGGTCAGGTTTTCGATTCCGGCGACCTCATCGGTCAGCTCCTGGGCGGTTGCGGAGACCTGCTCGTAGTCGACGCCGGTCACGATGATCGTGACCGCGTTGCCACCGGTGCCGGCGGCGTCGAGATTGGTCACCGTGATGTCGGCGCCCGTGTCCGCCTCGGTGAGCGTGGTGCGGACGGTTTCCAGTGTCTCGTCGAGGTCGACACTTTCGTCGAAGATCACGGTCATGTTGGCCGTGCTGTTGCTGCTGCCCAGGAAGGCCGCCTGAAGGCCCTCGCCGCCGACCTGGGTCTGGATGGTCTCGACGTCGACCGCATCCTGGATGAGCTGCTCGACGCCGGCAACGCCTTCCAGCGTCGCCTCCTGGGAGGTCCCGGCCGGGTAGGCGACCTCGATCATGGCGCCCTTGTCACCCGACGCGGGCAGGAAGGAGGTGCCGATGAACGGAACGAGCCCGAACGACGCAATCAGCACGGCGAAGGCGATCACCAGCGTCCACACCGGGCGGCTCAGCGTCCAGCGGATCAGCGGCTCGTAGGCGCGGGTGAGCACGGTGCTGTCGGACACCGGGCGAATCTTGTCGCGACGGATGAAGAAGCTCGCCATCACCGGCACGATGGTCAGCGACACGACCAGCGAGGCGAGCAGGGCGAAGGTGACGGTCAGGGCGAAGGGCCGGAAGATCTCGCCGATCAGGCCGCCGGTGAAGCTCAGCGGCAGGAAGACGGCCACGCTGGTGAGGGTAGACGCGGTGATGGCCATCGCCACCTCCTTCGTGCCCTCCAGGGTCGCCTTCTTCGTGCTCGCGCCGCGCTGGACGTGGCGGTAGATCGCCTCCAGCACGACGATGGAGTCGTCGACGACGCGACCGACAGCGACGGCGAGTCCGCCCAGCGTCATGATGTTCAGCGAGATGCCCTGCCACCAGAGCAGGACGAAGGTGACGAGCATCGACAGCGGGATCGAGATCGCGGTGACGAGCGTCGAGCGCACGCTGAGCAGGAAGACGAGGATCGCGACCACGGCGAAGATCGCGCCGAAGCTGGCCTCGCGCACGAGCGCGTCGATCGACTCCTCGATGTAGATCGACTGGTCGAGCAGGATGGTCGTCTCGACCGCGCTGTCGGTGCCGTCGAGACGCGCCTCGATATCCTCGAGCTGCTCGCGCACCGCCTCGGCGGTGTCGACCGTATTCGCGCCCTGGGCCATGTAGACGTCGAGCGCGATGCTCGGCTCGCCGTTGGTGCGGGCGACGCCGCTGGCCTCGGTCTGCACGATCTCGATCTCGGCGATGTCACCGAGCGTGATCGGCTGCGGCTCGTCGCCCGGGGTGGCGCCGACGAGGAGCCCCTCGAGCTGCTCGATCGAGGTGATCTCGCTCTCGACACGCACCGGCAGGGTGGTGTCGGCCGCCTGGACGGTGCCGGCGGGCATGCTGATGTTGTTGGCCTGGAGCGCGCCGGAGACCTGCTCGGTGGTGATGCCGCTCTCGGCCATCGCCTGGGCGTCGAGCGCGATCTGGAGCTGGTCCTGCGTGCCGCCGATCACCTCGACACGGCTGACGCCCTCGGCGGAGGAGAGCGAGGGGACGAACTGGGTCTCGGCGATGGTGCGCGTCGCAGCGAGGTCGTTGCCCTCCGAGGAGATCGCGAGCTGGACGACCGGGAACTGCTGCAGGTTGATGCGCTCGACCTGCGGCGCCTGTGCGCCCTGCGGGAGCTGGATCGCCGCGATCGCCTGGGTGATGTCCTCCTCCCTGGCGCCCATGTCCTCACCGTAGTCGAACTCGGCGACAACGATGGAGAAGCTCTCGGAGGAGGTGGACTGGGTCGAGAGCAGGCCGGAAATACCGGTCAGGGACTGGGTGATCGGCAGGGTGAGCTGCTCGTCCACCGACTCCGGCCCGGCGCCGGGGTAGGTGGTAATCACGGTGATCACCGGAATTTCGATGTTCGGGATCAGCTCGCTCTGGAGGCGAGTGAGGCCGAAGGTTCCGGCGAGGGCGATCAGCAGGGTGAGAAGCACCACCACCGAGCGCTGCCGGAGAGAGAGGGCGGTTAGCCGGGACATACGGGCCAGGTTCCTTTCGCGGCGCGACGAAAAGCTACGACGTCGTAGCAACGCGGGAGATACTACCACGTCGTAGTAATTTATGACGAGCGCCGCTCCCGTGCCCAGCAGACACATCTTGACAATGGGGACACCCGGCCCTAGACTCGGGATTAGAACATTTGTTCTATTTTACGACACACAGCCGCGGCACTCCGTGGCCAACCGTACCACCGGGGAAGGGACTTCGCCCATGACCGCCATGCCGCAGACGCCGGATCCGGATGCGCACCCGCCCGCTCGCGTGATCCGCACCACGCCGCCCGCGCACCGCTGGGAGTGCGGCTGCCAGGACCCGCCGGTGCTGCTGGCGACCTGGACCGATGCGGGGCAGGTCAACATCAAGGTTCGTGATCGCTACTGGCACGTCGCCGGCTGCGCGGTGATCCAGACCATCTGCCCACGCTGCGCTTCGGAACACGAGCTGGACATGGGCCGCCTGGCCGAGCTGGCGAACCGCCCATAAGACGATCATGGAATGATCGTCGCTCCGAGCCGGAGAGGCGCGCATGCGCCGAGACGTATCGAGGAGTCCCCGCGCGAAGCGCAATCGGGCCGGCTGGCAGGTTTGCATGAAACGGGCGACGTCATTCCGGTAAGCCGGCCCCCGTGGGCGGGTACTTCGGACACCCACAACGTGGTTGTCATTTCGACCGGAGCACCCACAGGGTGCGGAGCGGAGAAATCTCTTCCGTTCGATGTTGGAACCCGGCAGGCAAGAGATTTCTCGACTTCGCCCACTACGCGGGCTTCGCTCGAAATGACAACGTTTCCTGGCGGTACGACTCGAATCCTGGCCCTGTTTCCGAGCCCGCCCACGGAGAGGCGGGCCTACCAGCCGCCACCCCGGCGGACCGGCACAAGACCGGTTCTCATGCGAATTTCGTTCCGGGCCGGTTCGATACCGGCCCGTACGCGTCCAAGGGACGCGACCAGCACCATCCCGGCAACCGAGCTCCGAAGAGCCTCCATCGTTCCCTCGTTCCGATCACTCCGGAGGCTCTTCCGTCCATGTCGTCCCCCTGGTTCGACCTCACGTCCCGACCGACCCGGCTGCGCCAGCGGCTCCGGCTCCGGCGCGCCAGCGCGCTTCCCGACACCGACGCGCCGGCCATCGTCCCCGTCGTCAGCGCCACCGACGACCTTTCCACCGCCACCGAAGGCCGCCTGCGTCCGACCGCGCTGCGCGCCCGCGCCGGCTGTCCGGCCGCCCGCGATGCGCTCTACCTCGCCCTCCATCCCAAGCTGGATCGCTTCATCCGTCGCGTGCACGTGCCGGTGCTAAGCGATACCCGCACTGGCATCTGGGATCGCGACGATGTCGAGCAGGAGGCGTTTCTCGTCTTCACCGAGCTGCTCGACCAATGGGAGACAGAGCGCCCCTTCGGCCGCTACATCCTCTCCACCTTCCCCTGGCGGCTGCGAGACGCGATTTACCGCGGCATCGGCCGCCGCGGGGTGCCCACCCGCATGGCGCTGGTCCCGATCGACAACCACGCCTGGCTCCACGACGGCAGTGCCGCGGCCGCCGAGGCGACGGTGCTGCTCGGCATCCTGGCCGAACGCCTCCCTGCGCTCCAGGCAGAGATATTGCGCCGCCACATCGGCGAGGGCGATACCCTCACCACCATCGCCCGCGACCTCGATCTCAGCCGCCGCACCGTCACCCGCCAGTGGCGCGCCGTCCGCGATCACCTTGCCGGCGACACCCGTGCCACCCAATCCCGGCAGCGCATGGCGTAAGATGGACCAAGCATGATCCGTTCGATTGCCCCGGTGGGGCATCGCGTCAGGAGAGGGCTCGCGATGATGCCCGCCCCCAATCACGCATACCACACCGCCAACCCCGCACACCGGCCCGTCGACCGCTGGGTCCTGACGGGCACCTCGCCCTGCGCCTGTACCTGCGGGCGCGCCGCACGCTGACGCCGGCCTGCCCGGCCTCGCCGCGCGCCCGATACCCCCACGCCATCCGCAACGAAGCAGAAAGGCGACTGGACGCATGACCAGCCTCCGCAGCGCGCAGAAGCTCACCGCCGAGCGCATTCAACAGCACGCCGATTCCGCCGCGCAGCGCGGCGGCGTCTTCGACAACGTCATCGACGCGCTCGGCAACACGCCGATCGTCCGACTCAACAGTGTCACCCGCGGCATCCGCACGCCGGTGTTCGCCAAGCTGGAGATGCTCAACCCGGGCGGATCCGTCAAGGACCGCATCGGCATCCGCATGGTCGAGGAGGCCGAGGCAAAGGGGTGGCTGCGACCCGGCGGCACCATCGTCGAGCCGACCTCCGGCAACACCGGTGTTGGCCTCGCCATGGCCGCGGCCGTCCGAGGCTACCGCTGCATCTTCGTGATGCCCGACAAGGTCGCTCCGGAAAAGGTCCAGCTCCTGCGGGCCTACGGCGCCGAGGTGGTGACCACGCCGACCGCCGTCGAGCGCGACGACCCCAAGAGCTACTATTCCGTCGCCGACCGGTTGACTCGCGAGATTCCCAACAGCTTCTCACCGAATCAATACTTCAACCCGATGAACCCGCAGGCGCACTACGACGCCACCGGGCCGGAAATCTGGAGCCAGACCGGCGGTGAGATCACTCACTTCGTCGCCGGTGTCGGCACCGGCGGCACGATCAGCGGCATCGGCCGCTACCTCAAGGAGCAGCGACCGGACGTCGAGATCATCGGGGCCGACCCGGAAGGCTCGATCTACACCACCGAGCGCATCCACCAGTACCTCGTCGAGGGCGTCGGTGAGGACTTCTGGCCAGGCACCTTCGACCGCGAGATCGTCGACGAGTGGGTGCAGGTGAACGACACCGAGGCGTTCACGATGGCGCGCCGGGTGACGCGAGAGGAGGGCATCCTCATCGGCGGGTCCGGCGGCATGGCCGTTCACGCCGCGGTGGAAGCTGCCCGCCGGATCGACGATCCCGAGGCGATGCTGGTCGTGCTGCTGCCGGACAGCGGCCGCGGCTACCTCTCCAAGATCTACAACGACGACTGGATGCGCGAGCACGGCTTCCTCGCCCGCTTCCGCGGCCCGTCCGACATCGGCCACCTGATCGACGAGCGCGCCGGTGACGTGCCGGGGGTGGTCGCCGTCGGGTGCGACCAGACGGTGGCGCAGGCAATCGAGCGGCTCAACAGCTACGGCCTGAGCCAGCTCCCGGTCGTGCGGGGGAGCGGCGGCGACGGCGAGGAGTGCGTCGGGCCGACACCCGGCGAGCCGATCGAGGTGCAGGGCATCGTCGGATCGCTGCAGGAGCGGACGCTGCTCGACCAGATTTTCCGCGACCCGGAGGTGCTCAAGCGACCCGTGAGCGAGATCATGGAGCCGTCGTTCCAGCTCGTCGACGCGCACGAGGAGATCGAGCGGGTGATCCCGATGCTGGCCGAGAAGAACCCGGCGGTGCTGGTGCAGCGCAGCGGCGAGCTGATCGGCATCATCACTCGCGCCGATATCCTCAACCACATGATCCTGCACTGATCCGACGGGCCGGTCTTGTGCCGGTCCACGTAACGGGCGGCACAGCCGCAGTAGGGGCGAACCTCAGCCGCGCCGGCGTAGCCGGCAAGGCGAGTCGTACCCCCCGTGGGCGCGCACTATCGGCTGGGGGGAGGCACCCAACACCCCAACGACAGTTT
>CBFGRG010000141.1:0-7703 GCA_965651105.1 uncultured bacterium
CGAGGGCGCCCTGAAGGGGTGACTCCGGCCGGCAACTCGGCATCTGGATGAATTGCCGCCGCAGGGTGCGTAGATCGCCCCTGTGGCGGCTCGCGCTTGCGGTACAGATGCCGCTGCCTGGGCGGCACAGTGAGGGCGGGGACAAGCCCCGCCCGTACGAGTGGTTCATTTCCGGATCTGGAGCTACCGCTCGTAAATCCGCTTCAGGTGCGCCGTCGCCTCGTCGATCGCCGCGCCGGCGTCGCCACTCTGGATCGCCGAGGCGAAGGCGTTGACGATCACGTATTGCGACGACACCTGCGCCGCCTTGAGGTTCGCCGTGCTGGCCCAGCCCTTGTTGCGGGCGATGTCGGGCACCTCGACATACACGGCGAGCTTGGGGTCCTCTGTGTAGACACCCAGCTCGGTGAACGTCGGCCCCGGCGGCAGGATGTACCCAGCATAGGCCTCCAGCCAGGCCTGGAACGGCTCCGCCGAGAACCACCATTCGAGGAATGCCTTGGCCTCGTCCTGATTGTCGGAATAGTCCATCACACCCATCGAACGGCTGCCGAGGTTGGCGAACCGGCCTGACGGTCCGGCCGGCAGCAGCGCATGGTAAGTATCTTCGGCGATTTCAGGCTGATAGTTCTCGCTCTCCTCATCGGCGGCGGCGATGTAGATGCTCGTGCCGTTCTGGGTGGCCGAGATCTGGTCGGAGAGATACGCGCTGTTGTTGACCGTATCATCCCAACCGAGTCCGGTCTCGTCGAACGCGTCCTGCCACCCCTGGATGAACAGCTCCAGCCCCTCGCGGAAGGAGTCCGTGTCAAAGGCGACGGTGGTGCCGTCCTCCTCGACCTCCATCGAGCCCCACGCCCACATGTAGGGATACGCGAAGTTCTGCGGATCACCGAGGCTCTGGCCGAGCGCCTGGCCGAGCGGCTTGCCGACCTCCTGCTTGAGAACCTTGCCAACTTCCAGCAGCTCTTCCCAGGTTTCGGGGAAGTTGTTGGCGGCATCCTCGACGCCGGCCTCTTCGAAATAGCTCGCACGGTAGGCCATTACTGACGCCGAGTTGCCGTGGGGGATCGACTTCCACTCCCCATCGACGGAGGCGGTGTTCACAACCCAGTCGTAGTAGCCACCCTGCACCTCCTCGGCCGTGGCGGCGATGTCGGTGAGGTCGATGAGGTTTTCGCTGAACAGGTACGGGATCGCATCCCACATCTCGATGATGTCGGGGCCGTCACCGGCCTGGATCGCGGCAGTCGTTCGGGGCTGGAGATCGGGCCAGTTGATGAAGTCGACGGTCACGTCGACGTTGTTCTCCGCACCCCAGTCCTGCGCCTGCTGCCCGAACAACTCCTGGGCGTCAGGCACGAACGCGGTACTCATCAGCATGTTGAGGCTGCCGCCCTGCAGGAATGCCGGCGCGCGGTTGGGCGCCGCGGTGGCGTGCCCTGTCGCCGAGAGGACGCCCGAGAGGGCTCCGGCCGACAACCCCAGCGCCGAGGCGCGCGTCATGACGGTACGACGGGAGTATTTCATCGCCTTCGCCTCGGCAATGAGTTGCGCAGTGCGGTCTTTCGACATCTGGTACCTCGTTTCGTTCACGACTGACGCCGACGCGCAACGCGCCGGGCCGGTACGACGGGTGTCCAATGCGTCGAGATTGCGATCCCGCGAGTCCCCTCCCTTCATTCAGGTTATGTGCATTGGTTTCGAGTATACCGTAGCACGATAAACTGCGGCGGTGGGTTGCAAGCACGTGCGCTCAGCCTTGAGCGGGTTCGACACCTGATGAGGTCGCAGGTTGCTCGGGCAGGCCGACGCGGACCCGCTCAAGTGCGCCAACGAACCATGCTCGGTCCGTGCGGAGAAGCGCTGCTCGCCGGTCGATCGCGAGTCCGACGCCCATGCCGACCTCGTGCGAAGGCGATGACTCCAGCTGGGCGAGTTCCGAGTCGAGCGCACTGATCCGCCGCTGCAGCGCGTCCACCGCGGCTGATCGCGAAAGCGAGTCGATGAACATCAGCGCGTGGTCACCTGGCGGCTCTCGGAAGCCCGGGTTGGCCAGCAGGTCGACCAGCATCTCGAGATAGCGGGCCTCACCTGCCTCATTGAGGGAGTAAACGCGCCGCGGCGGGCGATTTCCCTGCTGTTCGGTGCTGGCGTCAACCAGGCCGGCCCGTTCGAGCCTGGACAGCATCGAGTATGCCGTCGCCCTCGGCATTTGCGACACGCGGCTCAGGTTGCGCTCGATGAACTCATTTATCTGGTAGCCATGTTGCTGCTCGGCCGCGAGGAGCCCGAGCAGCAGCAGTATTCGCTCGTCTCTTGTATCCATGCCGCTTCACCTTCCGTCGGACTTGACGCTACGGATCACCAGTCGGTACCATTTCGCAATTAGTCGATCTCGACTATTCGAACTCGACCTCCCCTTGAGCGCCAGTGTACTGGCTTCGCGAGGAAGCGATCACGTGTTTCTTTCATTGCGCGAAATGCGTCACTCGCGGCTGCGAACCATGATGCTGGTAGCGATCATCACGCTCATTGCCTGGCTGGTGTTCCTGCTGTCGGGTCTCGCCAACGGATTATCGAACGACAACGGGTCCAGCCTGCGAAAAATGGACGCAACCGGCATCGTCTTCCAGTCCGATGTCCGCATGTTCCTGCACCGATCGTTGCTGCCGGCAGAGACCGTCGCTCAGGTGGCCGCGATCGAGGGCGTCGGTGATGCGACACCGATCGGGCACCTGACCGTCACCGTGTTGGGCTCCGACAGGGGCGACCGCGTTGACGCCACCATTCTCGCAATCGACCCTTCTGGATTCCTCGCGCCCGACGTCTCGTCTGGCTCACCGCTGGCAGAGGCGCCGGAAGGTGGCGTTGTGGTTGACGAGGAGTTCAAAGGGCATGGGTATGCCATCGGCGATACGCTGAGGGTGGAACCATCTGGTCAGGAGATGATCATCTCCGGATTTACCAGCGGTCAGAAATACAATCACCTTCCTGTCGTGTTCATGCTCATTCCGCAGTGGCAGGCGATCAAGTTCCCGGTCCCCGAAGAGGCTGGCGGCCTCTCCGATCCCATCAGCGGGGTGGCTATCCAGGGCGACGGCGGTGCGCTGGAGCGTATCGCAGAGACGATTCCCGGTGTCGAGTCCGGTACGATCCAGGATGCGATCGAGGCGCTGCCGGGGTATACCTCGGAGATGAATACGGTACGCACCATCCTGGTGTTCCTCTTCTTCATCGCGGCGCTTGTGATGGCAGCGTTCTTCTACGTAATCACCCTCCAAAAGACCAACCAGTTCGGCGTGCTCAAGGCCCTCGGCGCTCGTACTCGCACACTGGCGCTTGATCTCGTGGGCCAGGTCGCCCTGCTCACGGTGATCGGCGCATCGGTCGGTGCGATACTCGCCAATCTCGTCGCCACAGCGTTGCCGGCTGATGTCCCGTTTTATCTCTCCAACCAGGTGGTCGTTGTCTACGGGCTGGCGCTCGTTGTTGTCGCGGTGCTCGGCTCGCTGCTTTCAGCGTCGCGTATCGCCAAAATCGACCCGCTCATCGCCATCGGAAGGGTGGACTAGTGATGTCGCGCCTCAGACTCGAGAACGTCACCAGGATCTATGGAGAGGGCGATCAGGCAGTCACGGCGTTGAGCGACGTGTCGCTTTCCGTGGATGCAGGTGAACTGGTCGCAATCGTCGGGCCCTCTGGCTCCGGTAAGACGACGCTGCTCGCCGTGGCGGGTGCGCTATTGGAGCCGACGGGCGGAACGGTATCCATTGATGATGAGCCTCTGGGCGGACTGACGGCGGGTCGAATGGCCGATCTCCGCCTGTCGAAGATCGGCTTCATCTTTCAGTCATCGAATCTCGTGCCGTATCTCCGCGCGCGGGACCAACTGCAGCTCGTCTCGTACCTGGCCGGTCACGATGATCGTCGAGCGAAGGATCGGGCTGCGCAATTGCTCGACGATCTCGGGTTGAGTCATCGGGTCGACCACTTCCCCGAGGAGCTCTCCGGCGGCGAGCGTCAGCGTGTTGCCGTTGCTCGAGCCTTGATGAACGACCCTGCCGTCATTCTCGCCGACGAGCCGACCGCGAATCTCGATTCGAACCGGGGGCACCAGATCGTCGAAATGTTGCGTCGGCTCGTGAAGGAGGGCGGCAAGGCCGGGGTTATGGTCACCCACGATGAACGCATGCTCGACCTTTGCGACCGCGTCTGTCGTATCGAAGACGGCGTGCTCCGCGCGGACCAGTCGGCCCCAATCGTCAGCTGACAGAGCATCTCCACGCGCGATGGTCTCCGTGCACGATTGAGCCGAATGAAGACATCCGGTACTTGCGCGTTCGCAAGGACCGGCTGTTGGATTGATAGCGTTGTGACCAAGAGCGCTGGATCCACTCACCTGTCGAACAGGTGGAGACTACCCCTTCGTCGCGCCGGCGGTCATGCCGGAAATGTAGTTGTCGACGAAGAAGGAGTACGCCACTGCGACCGGTACCGACCCGAGGATGCCCGCCGCCATCAGCGAGCCCCAGAAGTAGACATCCGCCCGAATCAGGTCCGTCACGACGCCCACCGGCACCGTCTTCATGTTGCCTGAGCCCATGAACACCAGCGCGTAGAGGAATTCGTTCCATCCTAGCGTGAAGCAGAAGATACCAGCAGACAGGATGCCTGGCATCGCCAGCGGCAACACCACGTGTCGCATCGCCTGCAACCGTGTTGCACCGTCCACCAGCGCCGCGTGCTCGAGGTCGACCGCGATGGTGCGGAAGTACCCCATCAGCAGCCAGCTCGCGAACGGGATCAGGAACGTCGGGTAGGTCAGGATCAGCGCCCAGTAGGAGTTGTAGATGCCGAGATTCGACACCACCTGGGACAGCGGGATGAACAACAGTGTCGGTGGCACCAGGTAGCATAGGAAGATGACCGCGCCCATGACGCTGCCGCCGCGAAACCGGAAGCGCCCCAGTGCGTACCCGGCGAAGATGCTCGTCGCCAGGGCGAGAATCGTCGAGCCAACAGTCACCACGAAGGTGTTGATCGTGTACCGCACGAACTCGGTGTCCGTGAACAGGTACGCGTAGTGGTCGAGTGTGACGCTGTACAGCAGGAACGGGTTCCGCGCGGTGTTCAGCAGCTCGGTGTTGGGTTTCAGCGAAACGATCAACATCCAGTAGAACGGGAACAGCAGGAACACCATGAAGAACACGAGCGGCAGGTAGAGCCCGAGCCAGCGGTTGCGTTTGGCGTTTGTTCCAACCATTGCCATGGGTAAAGCTCTCCGTGCGGCTCAGTCGTTGCGGACGTAGCGGAGCAGGAAAATGGCCAGCACCGCCAGGATCGGGAACATGTAGAGCGAGATCGCCGCGGCGTCGCCGATGAAGGTCTGGCCGAGCGTCTGGTACGAATAGGTTCCGAAGATGTGGGTGGAGTTCGCCGGTCCGCCCTTGGTCAGCACGTAGACAAGCTGGAAGTCGGCGAAGGTCCAGATGATCGAGAAGAGTGTCGAGATCAGGGTGATATTGCGAATCACCGGCCAGGTGACCGCCCAGAAGCGCTGCCAGGTGTTGGCGCCATCCAGCGCCGCCGCCTCGTTGAGCTCGTCCGGCACTGCCTGAAGCCCGGCGAGGATCGAGATGCCGAAGAACGGCACGCCGCGCCAGATGTTCGCCACGCAGAGGGAGATGATCGCGTTGACTGGATCACCCAGGAAGTTGATGTTGTCGCTGATGACGCCCCAGTCAACGAGCACCCACGAGATCGGGCTGAGCACGCCGTTGTAGAGCATCAGGAACGCGAGGCTGCTGATCGCGGTCGGCACGATCCACGGCAGTAACAGGAACGCACGATAGACGCGGCTGAACCGGAATGTCTGGTTCAACACCAGCGCCAGCCACAGCCCCAGCACCAGCTTGAACGGCACGGTACCGACACCGTAGATGAACGTGTTTCGCACCGTTTTCCGGAAGATCGGGTCATCCAGCAACCGCTGGTAGTTCTCGAACCAGACGAAAGAGCTGCCGGCGAACCCGACCATCGCGTCGGTCATCGAGATGTAGATGCCGTACCCGAACGGGTAGGCCATGAACACCACGAGGATGAGCATTGCCGGCGCGAGGAACACCCATGCCAGCGACGATTCGCGCCGCCACAGCCTGACAAAGAGGCTTTCCTTGATGTCCGGGACGACGGGACGTCCCGGCTGCTCCCTGGTAATGCTGCTCATCGGCAAAATCCGTCTGCGTGATGCGGAATGATGTGCGTATCGTCACACACGAGTGGGCGGGTGTCTACCCGCCCACTCGGTGGCACACGCGGCCGAGAATCGCGAGTGGTATCAGCCTAGCGACTGTAGATTCGCTGCAGGTGCGCCGTGGCCGTGTCGACCGCCGCGCCCGCGTCGCCGCTCTGGATGGCCTCGGCGAACGTGTTGACGATCACGTACTGCGAGGAGACCTGGGCCGCCTTCAGGTTGGCCGGCCCCGCCCAGCCCTTGTTGTGGGCGATGTCGGGCACCTCGATGTACGGCGCGAGCTTCGGATCCGCGGTGTAGACGTCGAGCTCGGTGAACGCCGGGCCCGGTGGCAGGATGTAGCCCTCGTAGGCCTCCAGCCACGATTGGAACTGCTCTGTCGAGAACCACCATTCGAGGAACGCCTTGGCCTCATCCTGGTTGTCCGAGTAGTCCATCACGCCGATCGAGCGGCTGCCAAGTGTGGCGAACCGGCCCGCCGGTCCGGCCGGCAGCGGCGCGTGGTAGGTATCCTCGGCCAGCTCGGGGTTGTAGTTCTCATCATCCTCGTTCGACGCGGCGATGTAGATGCTTGTGCCGTTCTGGGTGGCCGAGATCTGGTCGGAGAGGTAGGCGCTGTTGTTCGTCGAGTCATCCCAGCCGAGGCCGGTCTCGTCGAACGCATCCGCCCAGCCCTGGATGAACTTCTCCAGGCCCTCGCGGAACTGGTCGGTGTCGAACGCGAGGGTCTCGCCGTCTTCCTCGACCTCTTGGGAGCCCCATGCCCACATGTAGGGGTAGGCGAACCCTGGAGGGTCACCGAGGCTCTGGCCGAGCGCCTGGCCGAGCGGCTTGCCGATCTCCTGCTTGAGGATCTTGCCCACTTCGAAGAGCTCGTCCCAGGTTTCCGGGAACGTGTCAACGCCAGCTTCCTCGAAGTAGCTCTTGCGATAGGCAACCACCGAGGCCGAGTTGCCGTGAGGGATCGACTTCCACTCACCATCGACCGAGGCCGAGCGGGTTACCCAGTCGTAGTAGCCGCCCTGTACCTCTTCCGCTGCGGTGACGAGATCGCTGAGATCCACAAGGTTTTCAGAGAAGAGGTAGGGGATCGTGTCCCACATCTCGACGATGTCGGGACCGTCGCCAGCCTGTACAGCCGAGGTCGTGCGCGGCTGAAGGTCCGGCCAGTTGATGAAGTCGACGGTCACGTCGACGTTGTTCTCCTCGCCCCAGGTGACTGCTTGTTGCTGGAAATGATCCTGCGCGGCCGGGACGAACGCGGTACTCATCAACATGTTCAGGCTGCCGCCCTGCAGGAATGCCGGCGCGCGATTCGGCGCGGCCGACGCATGTCCGGTAGCGCCGAGCACGGTCCCAAGAGCCGCCGCCGAAAGTCCCAGCGCCGAGCCTCGCTGGAGAATCGTGCGACGGGAGTACTTCATCGCCTTCGCTTCGGCGATAAGCT
>CBFGRG010000142.1:0-7697 GCA_965651105.1 uncultured bacterium
CCGTCACCTTGTTCGAGGGGAACACCCCGCTCATTCCCGCCCGGCTCTCCGGCGCTACGGGCGTCGAGCTGTCGTGGAAATGGGAAGGCGCCAACCCGACCGGGGCCCAAAAGGACCGCGCGCTGTGCGTCGGGATCGCGAAAGGGCGCGAGCTCGGCTACACGAGCGTCGTGATCGGGTCGACCGGATCGGCCGGGCTGTCCTCGGCCGCCTACGCGGCTCGAGCCGGAATGGCGCAGATCGTCCTGGTCAGCCGAAACGCGCCGTCGCACCGCGTCATCCCGATGATCGCCCTCGGCGCGAAGGTATTCGAGGTCGACGGCTCGATCGAGGACACGCTCGATCTGGTCGCCGCGGCCCGGGACGAGCTCGGCGCCTACGAGACCTCGACCTACCGCGAGGCGAATCCGTACCAGAGCGAGGGCGCCAAGACGCTCGGCTACGAGCTTCACGCCCAGTGGCTGGCTGCCGGCCGAATCCCCGACTGGCTGGTGATCCCGGTTGGAGGCGGTGGCACGCTTGCCGCCGTCTGGCGAGCATTCCAGGACCTCCGTGGCATGGGGATCGCCGACCGCCTGCCGCGGCTCGTCGGCGTGCAGCCCGAGCGATACAACGGCCTCGAAATCGCCATGCAACAGGGGCTCGCGACCGCCGAGGAGCTGCAGGAGATCCCGTTCAACGACGTGCCGCCCACCGTGCTCGTGAAGCTGGCCCACACCTTCTCGCACGACGGCGCGGACGCGCTCGCCGCCATCCGCGACTCGGACGGCACCGTCGTCTCCGTCTCGGATGAGGATGCATTCGACGCCCAACGCCAGATCGGCAGGACGGAGGGTCTCTATGCCGAGCCGTCGTCCACGGTGGCGCTCACCGCGATCCAGCGCCTGCGCGGAGCCGGCACGATCCGGGAGGGCGAGGTCGTCACCGGCGTGCTGACGGGCGCCGGCCACCGGGAGACGCACGTGCTCGCGTCCGAAGCGATGGCGCCGGAGCGCATCACCATGCAGGACGGTCTCGATCGCATCGGGAGCCACCTCGCGACCCGGGAGCAGCAGGCATGATGGCGGCAGGATGGCTGGACGGCCAGATCGCCGTCGTGACTGGGGGCGGGAAGGGGATCGGGCGCGCCATCGCCCGGCGGCTCGGCCAGGACGGCGCACTGGTCATCATCACGGGGCGCGATTCGGCCCCCCTCGACGCGACCGAGGAAGCGATCCGCGCCGACGGGGGCGAAGCCCTTGCCGTTCAGTGCGACGTTTCGGACGAGAAGGAAGTGGCGTCGCTGATGGAGGTTGTCGAACGCACCGGCAAACCGGCCAGCGTGCTGGTGAACAACGCCGCGATCACGGCGATGAGCGGCATCGGCTTCGAGCCGGTCGTCGAGATGCCAACCAGCGAGTGGCGCAAGGTGATCGACGTCAATCTCACCGGATCCTTTCTCGTCTCCCGGGAGGTTGGGGGGCTGATGGCCCGTCGGGGCAAGGGCGCGATTGTCAACATCTCCTCTGTGCACGCGCATGTCCCGCACGCGCTGACCCCTCACTACGATGCCAGCAAGGCCGCGATCGAGGCGCTCACCCGCAGCATGGCGCTTGACCTCGGCCCGCGCGGCGTGCGCGTCAATGCCGTCGCGCCCGGCCCGATCGATACCGATACGTCCAGGGATGCCTACAGCCCCGAAGAGCGCGCCCGCCAGCGCGGCAGCACGGCACTTGGCCGGTTCGGGAGTCCGGACGAGGTGGCGCGGGTCGTGGCGTTCCTGGCGTCCGATGCGGCCAGCTACATCACCGGTCAGACGATCGTCGTTGATGGCGGCTTCCTGCTCCGCCACGTCGGCATGGAGAGCGGGCGATGATGCCGGTCCAGCAATCGGGCGCCGACGAGACGATGCAGGCCGCCGTGGCCCAGGCCCGCGAATTCCTGGAGCTCCGGCACGGCGATCTGCTCGATATCGCCAGCCGGCTGATCGAGTCGCCGAGCCCGAACCCGCCGGGCGACGAGCGCGGGCCGGCCGATGTCGTGCAACACGTGCTGCGACAGCTCGGCCTGCCGGAGGCGCAGGTCGTGTCCCGCAGGGCTGCGCGCCCGAACCTCATCGTCCGGATCACGGGCCAGCATCCCGGGCCGGCGCTGGGGCTCTGCGGACACCTGGACACCAAGCCGGTCGGGGACGGCGCGGCGGACTGGACGACCGACCCGCTCGCCGCGACCGTGGATGGCGACCGCCTGATCGGGCTGGGCGCGTGCGACATGAAGGGCGCCGTCGCGGCGATGCTGATGGCGGGTGCCGCCTTTCACCACGTCGCCCATCTCGCCGCCGGCTCGCTGACGCTCGTGTTCACGGCCGACGAGGAGAACGGAAGCCGTGACGGCGCCGAGTTCCTGGCCGCCGAGCGCCTTCTCGATGTCGATGCCCTCGTACTGGGCGAGCCCTCTGGGGTCCGCCACGATTGGGAAGCCCTTCGGACCGTGTCACGCGGGATTTGCGGATTCTCGATCCGGGCGCGCAGCGAGCAGATGCACTCGTCCCTGTCCGATGAGCTCGGCCAGCGAGGCGCGCTGGAGAGCCTGGCCGGCATCCTCGTCGATCTGCGCCAGACGCTCCGGCTCGAAGCGCCCGATCATCCACTGTGCCCCGACGGACCCACCATGAACCTGGCGGTCAAGGCCGAGGGTGGCGTCGGCTTCGGGGTGCTCCCCGGCGACGCCGTGGTCTGGGGCGATGTTCGCACCGTTCCCGGCATGACCCGCAGCACCTTCGAACGAGACATGGAGCTGGCCCTGGACCGGATTCGGCCGCGATATCCCGATGTCGACATCGCCTTCGCGGTCTCCGAGGATCTCGGTTGGCTCGAGCCAACCGAGATCCCCTCGGACCACGCCGCCGTGGAGGCATGCCAGTACGCCGCGCGGGAGGTGCTCGGCGAGGCACTGCCACTCCGCGCGTTTCCCGGCGGATCCGACGCCTGGGCGTTCCAGGGCATCGCCGGCATTCCCGTGATCGCCGCGTTCGGGCCCGGGTTGCTGCCCCTCGCGCACCGCGCCAACGAGTGGGTCAGCATGCAGAGCCTGATCCAGGCAAGCCACCTGTATGCGCTGACCGCGCTGGCATTCGGAGCGGAGCGCGCGCCCGGGGCGACATCGCCCCACACCGAAGGAGGTGCGTGATGTGACCAGGCGTTGAGGTGAACCCGGCAGGATGCATGGACGACGTGTGATGAGCCCCAGGAGGCTTCTGATGACGAGCAAGCGTAACCAGCAACAGGGAAATGTTTCGCGGCGATCGCTGATGAAGGGGGCCGCGGGAGCGGCGGCACTGTCAGCCATCCCGGGGGCAGCAGGCGCCGCGCCGCGCGCGGGACGAACGGCTCCGGCCGTGCTGCGCCGCTTCCAGGGCGAAGAGCTGACAGTGCTGTACATGGAATCGGGGACATACGATGAGGCGGCGCGCCTCATCGCGCCGGAGTTCGAGGAAGCCACCGGGGCGACAGTCAACGTGGTTGCCTTCCCCTACCAGAACCTGCACGACAACGCGGCAACCGACCTGATCACCCAGACCGGCGCCTACGACGTCATGAGCGTCGCGTACCAGTGGGACGGCGAGTTCGCCCCCTTCTTGTCGCCCCTCGATGACCTCATCGAGCGCGACGGCTACGACATGGAGGGGTTCATCCCCAACATCGCCACGCTGTCGGGGCTTTGGGAGGGCAACCGCAACGGCATCCCGCAGGCCAACGACGCCCGCGGCATCGTCTACCGCACCGATCTGTTCGAGGAGGCTGGGCTGGAGCGCCCAACCTCGTGGCAGGAGTACAACGAGCATGCCGCCGTCCTGACCACGGACGACGTCTATGGCGCGTCCTGGGTCGGGCTGGGCGAGCAGCTGCAGGGAAGCTGGCTGAGCCGCTACTGGGAGCAGGGGCAGCCGCTGTGCGCGCCCGACTGGACCCCGCTGTTCAACTCGGAGGAAGGCGTCCGCGCGGTTGAGCTTCTGCGCGAGGCGCTCCCGTACGCGCCGGCGGGCATGCCCGGCTGGGATATCCCGACGCACAACAACGCGGTCCTCGCCGGCGAGCTGGCGCAGGCCGAGCTCTGGCCGAGCTTCATCCGGGCCGACATCCGCGATCCGGAGCTGTCGTCAATCGTCGACAGCTGGGGGTTGATGCCCTTCCCCGGCCCCTCCGAGCTCAGCGCCTGGAACCTGGCGATCCCGGCGACCACGGAGAAGCGAGACCTCGCCTGGGAATGGGTCAAGATGTACACCTCGCCGGAAAACCAGAAGCGGTTCGCGATCGAGTTCGGCATCGGCTCGCCCCGGATCGAGACGTGGGAGGACCCGGAGCTGGTTGAGCAGTTCCCGGAATACCCGGGAATTTTCGCGGCCATCGAGGCCGGGCGGCCGATCTGGCGGATCCCGCAGTTCCCGGCGGCGTGGGACGTCCTGCAGAGCGAGCTCGAGCTGACGGTCTATCAGGACGCGGACCCGCAGGAGACGCTCGACCGGATCGCCGAGGAGTGGAATCGCCTGCTCGAGCAGGATCCGCCGACCTCGGAGTACGTGGAAGGCTAGAGCCAGCGCCAGGATGGTTGGCCCAGCGCGCAGGGTCAGGAGCCTGATTGCCGCCCGGCGTCAACCATCCTGCAATCCGCTCTGGAAAACCGACGACCTGCCTCCCCATTCGTGCGGAGGCAGGTGGTCGAGGCAGGGACTATGTTCAGGTCAGTCAAGGCGAGGATACGGCGCATCCGCGACATGCCGATTTACCTGCTGCTGCTCGCGCCGGCAGTGCTGTTCCTGGGACTCACGAGTCTCTATCCGCTCGCCTACACCCTCCGGCTGAGCTTCTTCGAATGGTTCCTCAACCGACCCAACATGGATCCCACCTGGGTCGGGATGGAGAACTATTCGAATGTGCTCTCCGACAACGTGTTCCAGACCTCCGCCACCAACACCGCCATCTTCGGTGTGGGAACGGTGCTGGTGGAGCTCGTCCTCGGCCTCGTGCTGGCGCTCGCGGTCGCCCAGGAGGGCAGGGGGCTGCGGGTGGTGCGTTCCATCCTGCTCATCCCCATGATCATGACCCCGGTCGTGGTCGGTGTCCTGTGGCGCATTCTCCTTTCGGACGGCGGGCTGGTGAACTACCTGCTGGAAATCACCGGCTTCGGACCGATTCTGTGGTTTGTCGAGCCGCGATGGGCGTTCATCGCCGTCATGATGGTGGAGATCTGGGAATGGACCCCCTTCGTGCTCATCGTGCTGACGGCCGCCATCACTGCGTTGCCCTCCGACCCGTATCGTGCCGCCGAGATCGACGGCGCCAGCCGCTGGCAGACCTTCCGCTACATCACGCTGCCGATGCTCTGGCCCGTGATCCTGGTGATCGCGCTGCTGCGGTTCATGGATGCCATCAAGGTATTCGACATCATCTACGTGCTCACCAGCGGTGGGCCAGGCTACGCGACGGAGATGCTGTCATCGTTCATCTACAAGCAGGGCCTGCGCTACTTCGATATCGGAACGGCGTCAGCCGCATCCTGGCTCTTCCTCGGTGCAGTGGTGCTCCTGTCGATCGCCATCATCCGAGCCCGAGCTCGCGTATCGGAGCTCGACTGACAGGACATTCGGGTGACGACGAACCGCCCGACGTCCGCACCATTACACGGCGATCGAACAGGACAACCGGTTGTCTCGACCGATGTCCGGAGGCATGTCGATGAGTGCAAAACCCATAGCAACCGAAAGCCGCAACCTGTCCGCGATCGGATGGGCTGGACTGCGGTGGACGATAATCGGGCTCGCCCTGCTGGCGGTGCTGGTGCCGTTTCTCTGGCTGGTGACGACCTCGTTCAAGCTGGAATCGGACTACCTGGCCTATCCACCGCGGTTCATTCCCGACACCTGGACGCTCGAGGGATATCGCATCCTCTTCCAGCGGGAACAGCTCGGCCACTACTTCCTCAACTCGCTGGTGATCACGCTCGCGTCCACGGCGCTCTCCGTCGCCCTGGGCTCCATGGCCGCCTACAGCCTCTCCCGCGCGGCCCTGCCGTTTCGCCTGAACGGCATCATCGCGTTCTGGATGCTGCTGACCCGGATGTACCCGGCCATCGCGACGGCAATCCCGTATTTCCTGATCATCCGGAACCTGAACCTGCTGGATACACGCTGGGCCCTGATCATCACGCACACCGCGTTCAACCTGCCCTTCGTCGTCTGGCTGATGATCGGCTTCTTCCAGGAGCTCCCGCGGGAGCTGGAGCGCGCCGCCAAGGTCGACGGCTGCAACGCCTGGCAGCGCTTCACCCGGATCGTCCTGCCCATCTCGGGGCCGGCGATCGTCGCCACGTCGATCCTGGCGGCGATCCTGTCGTGGAACGAGTTCCTCTTCGCCGTGATGCTGACGCGCAACGAAGCCAGGACGCTGCCGGTCGTGATGGCGGGCTTCATCACCGACAAGGGCCTGCTCTGGAACCAGATGACCGCGCTCGGTGTGATCACCGTGCTGCCGGTCATGTTGTTCGCGATCGCGGTCCAGCGCTACCTCGTTCGCGGGCTCACGCTCGGAGCGGTCAAGGAATAATGGAAGCAACCCATCCCTTCTGGAGGCAATGACCCATGGCGTCTGTACGTTTCGAGCATGTCACCAAGCGGTACGGCTCGGTGACCGCGGTCGAGGATCTCAACCTCGACATTCCCGATGGCCAGTTCATGACCCTGGTCGGCCCCTCCGGCTGCGGCAAGAGCACGACCCTCAACATGCTCGCCGGGCTCGATGAGGTCACCGAGGGCGATATCTACCTGGACGAGGACCGGGTCACGCGCACGCCTCCCGGCGACCGCGATGTCGCCATGGTCTTCCAGTCGTACGCCCTCTACCCCCACATGAGCGTGCGCGACAACCTCGCCTTCGCCCTGAAGATTCGGGACGAGCCCCGCCAGGCCATCGCCGAGCGGGTGGATCGCGCCGCGACGATGCTCGGGATTCATGAGCTCCTGGATCGCAAGCCCCGGCAGCTCTCCGGCGGCCAGCGACAGCGCGTCGCCCTGGGGCGGGCACTGGTTCGGGAGCCCCGCCTCTTTCTGCTCGACGAGCCGCTCTCCAACCTCGATGCCAAGCTCCGCGTGCAGATGCGCGCGGAGCTGAAGCTCCTGTTCGATCGGCTTGCGACCACGGTGGTGTACGTCACGCATGACCAGGCCGAGGCGATGACGATGTCCGACCGCGTCGCGATCTTCAACCATGGCGTCGTGCAGCAGATCGGCGAGCCTCTGGCGCTCTACAATCACCCGGCCAATGTCTTCGTGGCGGGCTTTCTCGGCTCGCCGCCGATGAACTTCCTGCATGGCGAGTTCTCCGGCGACGGCGCGGAGATTCGGGGCGAAGGGTTCGCCATACCCATGGAGGGACAACCCATCGCCGCGTCGCGAGGCCAGCGCGTCGTCGTCGGGATTCGCCCGGAGGACATCCAGATCGGCGCCCCCGACGAGCACGCGCTCTCGAGCCAGGTGACCCTCGTCGAGCCGATGGGGTCCGCCACCGTGCTGTACGTCCCCGTCGGCGACCAGCTCATCACCGTCGAGACGGACAAGGAATCGCGATTCGAGGCCGGAACGGCGATCGGCCTGACCCTGCCGCCGGAGCGCGTGCATGTCTTCGATGCGGCCAGCGAGAACTCCATGCGCCAGCGATGACGCC